>NZ_CP091037.1:0-300000 GCF_021534965.1 Muricauda sp. SCSIO 65647 | reverse complement strand
AGGAACATAAGGGAATAATTATGGATACTACTATCAAATAAATACTAAATGTTTTCATGATATAAGTTTTTAGTTATTAGTAAAACTTCATCAGAATCCATTTCTTTGAATGACCGGCCAATAAAAAATTGTGTTTCTGAATTACACCCTCAAAATTAGTTTTTAGAGGTTCACCCAATAAACACTTTTGTTGTAAAAAGATGCAAATTTTGGTTAAGAAATGTTGCATATGTATTATTCCTCGTGCAAAAAATACAAATATGGTGTAGAGGGCTGGGGAGCCCAAAGAAGAACGAATGAATGGCTGAAATAAATTGAATTTGTAGAAAATACTTTTACAAAGTAAGATTCATCTTCTGTTGCAGTCTTATGAAAGCAGAATCCTTTTTCATAATATTAAATTCATCTACACATTTGACCCATGGAAGGGGGTACATTTTTCCGTGATAGGCTTCGTTTAAATATGCCATTGCCGAATCCTTTTGGTTCAAAGATGCCCGTAAGAAAGCCTTGTAAACCGGATTTACAAATTCCATATTGCTTATGGAGTCCATTTCCTTTGCTATTTCCAATGCCTTTTTCTTATTCCCGAGATTTGCATGAGCGCCCCCTATGGCGGAAAGGATGAGGTCATTTTTCCAGCCTATTTTCTCGTATTCACGAAGTGCTTTGTGATAATTTCTTTGATCATAGTAAACAGAACCAATTATAAAATGGGCAAAGGTGAAATTGGGTTCAAATTCCAAAAGGTCTCGTGCCTTCTGAACTGCTTTTTCATGATTACCGCTCATTTGATGAATCCAACCCAACCACAATTGATAGGTCGGGTAGAGCGGATTTATTTCAGTAGCAATTTCGGCATGTTGAACTGCAAGCTCATTCTCGCCCATTAATAAGTATAACCAGGCCAGATGGGCATGTGCAAATTCATCATTTGGATTAATTCTTATGGCCGTATCAAAAGATTCCTTGGCACTTTCCCAATCCCATTCGTTGTACATGCCAACCAAGGCTAGTGCTGTATGTCCATAGATTATATTTGGGTCCAAGCGCAGAGCCTGTTTTGCTGCGGCACCTGCACGTTGCATTACCCCTCTTTTGGAAACTTGTCCGTGACCGGAAATAGCATAGCCCAATGCCAAACCGGCATATGCAAAGGGATCTGCAGGGTCTAATTCAAGCGCTTTTTTAAGATGTGCAATCCCCTGATCAAAACCCATTCTGGTCCCTCTGTTTAGATGATACATGCCCCTTAGGTAATGCTTATATATTTCTGGATCAACACTGCGTTTTGTTTTCAACAACTTGCTCTCGTCCGGAGTGAGATTTACATTCACCTCGGCGGCGATTTTCTGGACAAGTTGGCTTTGAACATTCAATACGTTAGCAATTTGTTCGTAGTATTCCTGGGCCCACAAATGCCGCTCTCTGGGAAAAACCTCTATCAATTGTAGCTGGAGGCGTATACTATCTCCTGAAATAAATACGGAACCTTCCACAATGGCCTGAACTCCCAATTCCTTGGCAATATCTGGCAATAGTTTGTCAGTAGCATCCAAATATGGTAGCGTGGATGTTTTTGAAATAACACGAAGACCACTAATTTTACCTAGCTCACCAATAATTGCATCATGCATTCCCAGTGCCAGATATGACTGATCTTTATCTTTTGAAAGCGGTTTTAACGGTAGTATGGCAATGCTCCTTATTTCATTTTCGCCTTTTGGAGAGATAGCGCTATACTTTATCGAAATAAGTCCCGTGATGAATACTGCAGCAATTAGAATGATTACCATCCTTCGAGAAAAAAAGAGAATTAATCGGTTCTTCCAAATAAGAAAAACAGTTTCGTCTTTTTTTCCAGAGGTGCCGCCCATATGCTTGACCTCACCAGGTGAATAACCATAATAATCATGAAAACATTTGTGAAAATAGGAGGGAGTATTAAAACCTACGCGATAGGCAATTTCCGAAACTGTCGCCGCATCCTTCCGCAATAGCTTTATGGCTTCCTCCATTCTGATTTCTCTAATAAAATAGCTTATGGATTGACCTTTGAGCGACTGTAATCTTCTATATAGTTGAGATCTACTGATACCAATTTCTTTGGATAAGTGTTCTACGCCAAATTGTTCATTACGGATATTGTCAAGAACGATCTGCTTTAGTTTATTTAGGAATTCTTGATCCCGACTTAGCCCTTCAACCACTTGCATGTTAAAGTATTAGATGATAACTGCCACTTTAAATTTACAATATATTTATTCATTTTCCGGAGCCAGCCTTCAATGGGCCTTCCAGTCATATGTTTAAGGTTCTATCATACCTGCTATTAGTTGAGACAAAGAACTATGGTGCCAAAAGATATTGTAGAACAGTGCCACTCAACATTTAAATGATTTTTTCGACCTTTCCTAAAAACTAGGTCTTCTATTACAGTCTTTTGGTTCAGTATGGATAAACAGCAAATTTTGCCTTCCAATTGGATTGCAGCGTTCCCTTTAGGGAATGTTCACTCGATTTTTTGAGTTCCTCTAAAAACCTGTTTTTATTTTCACTTGGCAACTCCAAATCAATGGTCTTAAAATGCTGGACCTTATGGCCGAAGTAAGTAATGAGTTGATATGTGTTTAAATCCGAATTTTGTGTCCAGATTTTTGTGTACGCCGGCAATTCATAGTTTATAGGTTCTGGTTCGGATTCTGGATTCTTCAATGTGACTTTGAGATGCATATCGACCGCATTTATTTCAAATACCACATTGGATTTGCCATATTCGGTTTTTATTTCAGCTATTTCACAATCAAGCCCATGAGTTTTGTACGCTTCCACAATGGTTTTGTTCGAAGCCCAAAATTTCATTTGCAACACGTGTCCATTATTGGTCAGGGAATCTATCTCGGGTGATTTTTGGAGTGGTATCCACCAAAATGCTATTTTACCACTTGTCTTGACTGAAGGGTCATTTATGGAATACGTGCCAATATCCGCAATTCCCAGTATATGAATGAACTTGGAATTTTGGGATGTAGCCAATCCAAACTTACCGGAATCGATTTCGGGTGCCCAATCCGATAAGAACTCCAGGGCCATTTCGCCCTTAATATCCTTTAACTCACCGGTGAGCAAATACGAATCGGGCAGTTTCCCAAATTGCCCCGATGTTGGGGAGACTGCGAAAAAGCAAGTTGTTAGAATGGTAAAGACTTGAAGTCGGGTCATTGATTTATTGATTGTCACTTTGGTCCAGTACAAACTTTGGCCTTTTAATTTTACCCACACATGTCGTATCAAGTTCACTAACGGCACCCCTATTTTCCAAAAATTGATAAACAAGATTATCCCAACAGCTCCAATCAGTATAAGTGTGGCCCTGGTTTTTGAAAACTATATGCATGCTGTTCGGAAAAAGTTCACCAACGGATTCATTCATTCGTGGGGGGGTTAACACATCGTCCTCCCCAGAAAACAGCAACATAGAGGTTTTGCCACCTATTGGCTTGTCGGGCCATTGTGGAGTGGGCATTCTTTGCCATACCTGACAAGCCCTGAATTCAGTAAGTGCCCCTATTCCCCTTGTGAATAGCGTATCCAGCGCTTCAAAATTGCTTATCGGGTGCCTGTTCGATTCTTCGGGACAAAACTGTGATAGATGAAGCGGGATAGCCAGCTGCATTGAGGACAGATTGGACTCTATTAGCGGGGAAAAGTTTCCCGAATGGGCTTCCTTAATTATCGCTGGAAGCCTTTCAATTTGGGTCCCATGGTAGAAAAGGTTGGCCACCATGCCAAGGAAAACCATGTCGTTGAACCTTATGGTATGGGTCCTATTTGACTCCTTATGAACATAAGGGTAATCGATCGGAGATTTTTTTAAATCCTTTCTTAGGCCATATAGCTGATTTTCAAAATCGGGAAAGTTGGAACGACAAAGTGAATCGGCCTCACACCTTGACAACAGTTTCTCAAGGACACGTTCGATCTCATAATCCACAAATTCAAAAAGACCAAAATCAGGAGGGACCATTCCGGTGAACATAGCTGAACTCACTGAATTGGGGTATCTGCGGACCAGCTCCAGTCCGACCCTTGCACCGTAGGAGATGCCGTGGAAATCATATGCTTCAATATCCAGCCATTTACGGATAGCCTCCAGGTCCTCTACCTGTGCCGAAGTGTTGTAATGGGTGAGATCTACTTTATTCTGAACTTCTTTTAGGCAATCGGCTATCAAGGCGGTATCATATAAATAATAATCTAAGGGAAATGGTATTGATTCCATGGCCTTGCATGTGATTGCTGAAGCACCCGTTCCCCTTTTATCGACAATCAACACATCCCTGAGCTCACGAAAAGGTGAACTGAAACCATCTTTTTCATAATATGGGATAAAAAGACTGTTGGGTACTCCGGGGCCACCTGCGTAATCCACAAAAACGGAATTGCCAGGATTCGGCTCAAATGAGGGAAACAAATACACATTCAAAGGGATTTTTTTACCATTCTTATTGATTTGATCTTCATGTACTTCTATTGTGCCACAAAGGATTTCCTCATTTATTCCTTCCACCTTACAGGGTCTCAACATCGGGTATCTATGTTGAGCATCTTCCAAAGGATTTTGAGTGGTATTGCACGATAGAATAATGCTTATGAAGAAAACCGAAATAATTATGTGCTTCATTTGACAACAGCTCTTTAGTCAATGTTGGAACAATGATTGCATTCTATAGCATTACAATCTTACTTAATTTACTGATTTCATGCGAAATAAAGTTAAGCAATTAAGACAAGTTCATTTTATAGAAATACAATCAAATAGCACTTTGTATTAATGAAAAAGCAGTTGAATTTAGTAAATCAAACCACTCTTTCTCATAAATATGTTGTCATCGAATTATTTTTAATTCAATCTAACCCTGTCAAGAAAAAAGTGGAATAACACTTTCCCCAATGTCGGCCATCATTTCATCGGCCGGTCTTGAGCCGTACTTTAGATTTAATATCACGTGGTTGACACCATACGATTCCAACAATTTGAGATGGGCCTTTAAGTATTCCGTTCCTGATTTAAATCCGAGATGGATGGGTATCGGTTTTGTTGTTGAATCCGAAGTCAAGTCCACATAAAGGGATTGCATAAATGGCTTCCAGTTTTTTTTGGCCTTTCTAAGGGCTTCTTTCCACTGCCGAATAACAATTTGTAATGTGTTGAAATCCCTGGGGTAATAGAGCCATCCGTCGGAATGTTCCGCTATCCAATCCAATGACTGCCCCGAATGCCCTGTAACGAACATAGGTGTTTTTTTATGGTATTTGGGCAATAAATCAATCCCACCATTTGTGCTACCGTAAAACTTTGAAGAATATATGGGGAAATTACCCTGCAAAGCTTTTACATAAAAGAAACTATCCCTAAAAAGCTCTGATTTATGGTCCAAATTTTGATTAAAAGCTGGATATTCTATCGGACGATCACCTGATGCGACTCCCAAAATAAGCCTTTCATTTGAAAGTAGTTGAATGCTATTAATGGATTTTGCGGTGTGAACGGGATGCCGCAGCGGCAAAATAATACTGGCCGAGCCCAAAGCTATTTCTTTTGTATGGTTCATGATGTGGGCCATGTAGATCCAAGGGTCGTAAAGCTGCCCCGCATCACCAAACAGTGGGTCATTAAAGGGAACATCCCTGAACCAAAGTGCCTTGAAGCCCAATTCCTCAGCCCGCTTGGCAAGAGCCTCCTGATTTTTCATTTCAGCCACGGAGCCTTTATAAGCTTCTATCGGAAAAACCAGCCCTAGTGTAAGTTTGCCCTTAGTAGCTATTTTGTCAAAAACATCCATCTAGCCACCCACTATTTTTCCGGTTTCTGTAAGTAACCTTCTTATTTTTTCATTATCATAGGCATCGGTATGGGCTTTGTTAAAATCCCCTTTGTCATTATCAAAGTATTGACCACTATGGTTTGAAAATCTTTCTGAAACGCCAAGTTCATATAAAATAGCGGCACCTTTATCTGCGGAAGACCAATGTTGGCCATAAGCTTCCTGTACCATTTTGGTATTCAATAGTGACCCAGGATTTACGGCAATGGTGGTTATTTCCGGATATTTTTTTGCAAAGGCAAAACTCCACATCGTCAGCGCCAGTTTACTTTGTGCATAAGCCTTTTGATCGGAAATCCGTTCCTGTCCAGATAACGCGGTCAGGGAAACAGTTGATTGGGCTGCCGAGCTAAGATTGATGACCCGAGGTGAATTGCTTTTTTGTAACAACGGTAACAAACCGTTGGTAAGGAGATATGGAGCAAAATAGTTTACGGCAAATCGCAGATCCAAGCCATCTTGATTTGATGGAGCACTACTTTTAAAGACCCCTGCGTTGTTGATCAACACATCAATTTTTGAAATGCTTTCCGGGATATTGGAAACCATTCTCCCAATGCTTTCAAAATCTGATAGATCGGAAACCAAACCATTTGTCCTTCCACTGGAAGTATTGTTTTTGATTTCTGAAACGGTATTTTCCACCTTTTTGGGGTTTCTGCCGTGTACAAGTATTTTATGCCCGTCTTTTGCCAATTTCAGTGCAGTTAACTTGCCAATTCCATCTGTGCTTCCCGTAATTAAAATTGTCTTCATAGTTCATTAATTTCAATTCTTCCGTTCGTTCTAATGTATAGTAGCACTTCTCTTCCGGGATTTGTAAGGTCGTGGATAGCTTTTGAAGTTGAGCTAAAGGAACCTCCCGGGTCCAGTGTTTTCTTTTCTTGGTTTTGTGGAAGGGTATATTTCAATTCCCCTCTTATTACCACGCCATGTACAACTGTTCCATCCGTATTTATGGCTCCTTTGAATCCTTTGGGCAGCTTGACAAAAATTCCTTTTGAACCCTTATTTTCCCATAGAAAACTTATTTCAGCATTACTTTTGGTGTCGATCCAATTGGTTTGTTCACTGCTTAACCAAACCACATTTGCGGCATCCACATTTACCGGGCGTTCCCCGTTATCGAAAGATTCTTCAATGGGCTTCACCAAATAAGGACCATTGTCTATTTCGACAAGAGCCATGTTTTCTTCACCCTTGGCAGCAGTGATATGCGATTCTCCTTGCGGTTGTGTCCAAAAGCTACCTGGTTTCATCCACATCTTTTCTGCATTTGGGTCGTCGTTGTGAATGGCCCCTTTAATGACAACGGCCCTGTAGGTAACATTGTGAATGTGTGGAGGGGATGAAAATCCGTCAACAAACTTTGCCAGAAATCCTGTAGCCGTAGTTCCATTCCTATTGCCCCATATTGTTCCTGCTAGTGGACTTTGGTTCCCTCTGGCCGGGTTCAATTTTTCCCATATGATTTCGGAACTCAACAGAACTTTGTTTGTAGGGTTCCCGATTCCTTTCAAAGTATCGTTTTCAGTGTCCTTTGTTATCTGTCCATTACTTCGGAAAGAGCTTAAAAACAATACCAAAATTAGAAATAAGATATACCTTGTTTTTAAGTACATAAAACAAGTTTTAGTGTTCAACGACTACTTTTCCGATAGCTTTTTTACTTTCCAGTTTTGCATAAGCCGCACCTACGTTTTCAAGGGAAAATCGTTCTTCGTCAAGCAGAGGATTCAAACCTCCCGCCTCAGTTATCCGGGCAATATCCTTTAAGATTTTGCCATGTTCTTCTCTCTGAAAATCATGTAACATCGGTATCAGCATAAATACAACGTGCAATGACAGTCCCTTGAAATGCACGGTACTTAAATCAAGTTCGCAGAGAGAAACGGTCGAAGCTATTTGACCGTTCAGTGCAGCTGCCTCAAAAGATTTTAACATGTTTTCTCCTCCCACGGAATCGAAAACAATGTCAAATCCTACTCCATCTGTATACCTGTTCACATAGTCTTCAACCTGTTCCGTTTTGTAATTTATTGCTGTTGCGCCCAAACTTTCAATGATGGAGAGCTGTTCTTCCCCACCTCCGGTTGAATACACTTCCGCTCCAAAGTGCTTGGCAAGTTGCAGGGCAACGTGTCCTACACCACCGGTGCCCCCATGAACCAACACTTTTTGTCCGTTTTTAATACCGGCTCGTTTTAGGCCTTCGTATGCAGTTATCCCGACCAATGGTAGGGCGGCAGCCTCCCGCATGGTGAGGTTCTTGGGCTTGTGTGCCATCAATCTGCTGTCAGCGGCAACATATTCAGCCAAGGTTCCCTGCAAATCCGCTAGGCCGCCCACACAGCCATAAACTTCATCCCCAATCGAAAAATCGGTCACGTTTTCCCCTACTTCTTCAATTGTTCCAGCAAGGTCCATCCCCAATATTGCCGGGTTAGCCGGTGAGAAAGGTAGGTCTTTGCCCATATTTCTGATCATGGTATCCACGGTGTTGATACTTGATGCTGAAATCTTGACCAGAACCTGGCCGCTCTCTAAAGTTGGTGTTTCAACCTCTTCAGGTCTGAATACTGCATTTGCCCCATATTCATTGATTATCATTGCTTTCATTGATATTCCCTTTTTATGATCTTTAATTTACTTCTTGGATATCGATTACAAGTTGTTCCCAATTTTTTTGGTTGTTGTGGTCAAATTGGGCGCCGTTATCGTCGGCATACTGAAACCGTTTTACAGCTGGTGTTTTGCTCGTTGCCTGGAACAGCTGATAGGCTTCCTCCTTTAAAGCCTCGCTTATTGGCAAATCAATTGATGCATAGACCGCGCGTTTGCAAGCCTCGATGGACTCGGCTGGAAATTTGGAAATACGCTCTGCCAAGGTATCTACATATTCCCCTATTTTATCGGCATCAAGTGCCTTGTTGATAGTGCCAAATTTTTCCGCTTCATCAGCATCCCAATCCCTTGCTCCCAAAATTATTTCCAGGGCTTTGCCCAAACCTGTTTGTCTGGCCATGCGGGATGCGCCACCACCACAAGGTAGAATCCCCATACCCACTTCCATTTGCATGAATTTGGCTTTCTCTCTGGCTGCAAACCGCATATCGAGGGCCAATGCCATTTCATGGCCCCCACCACGGGCAAAACCTTCTATTTTGGCAATAGTGGCCTGAGGTACGTTGCTTAGCCTTTCCAAAACAGATTGCAAATCGAGAAGTTTCACTTCATTTCTAGGCACTGCTTCGGTAGACAAGTCTTTTAACAGGTCAGTATCATAGTGACATACCCAATATCCCGGATTGGAAGATTGAAATACAACTACCTTCACACTTCTGTCCCGTTCCAATCGTAAACATAGACTGTTTAGGTCTGCCAACATTTCTTGACCTTGTACGTTTACTGGCCCAAAGTTGATGTCCACCGTTAAAATTGCTCCTTTTTGCTCTGCCGTGAATGTTTGAAAATTCCTGTATTCCATTTCTAATGATTTTATTACTATAAAAATTATAGTTGCAAAACTAATTATAGTACTATACATTTGCAATAACGGTCAAAAATGATAGTATATAATTATGGAAAAAACAGAACCGAAAAAGCTGAGTTTTAAGGGTGTCGATTATCCTTGCTGTGCTAGCCTGACCATGGGGGTAATAGGTGGTAAATGGAAAACCGTAATTCTATATTACTTAATGAATGAAAAGTTGAGATATAATGAATTGAGAAAATCGATGCCCACGGTCACGGAGAGGACCCTTAGCCTTCAATTAAAGGCTTTGGAGGAAGATGGTCTCATAAGACGAAAGGTCTATACCTCCAAACCTCCCTTAAAGGTGGAATATTCATTGACTGATTTTGGCAAAACGTTGATTCCTATAGTTCAATCTGTCGCAGATTGGGGTGATTATGTGGCTGAAAGCCATTCGAAGTAGTTTTTGGGAATAGGTGATTTTGTTTTACGGATAGGGTGGATTAAAAACATATTAGATTTTAGGGCGAGATGATTGACCATTCTTATTTCAATGGTATGCTTAAAGCAGCCATTTGACTTAAAAATTGACCAAATTAAAAATGAACTTGCGGTAGTATTATAAAAACGGCGAGTTTATGAGACAGATTTGTGAGGAGAGGTAGATTCCCAAAGTATGTTCGTTTTATTGGACTACGCAGAATTTCTGAATTGGTATCAGAAACTTTCCGTTCTATAGAGTTAAAAATAGTTCACATACGTGCCATCTGTTTTTGGCATTGAAATTTATTATCTTTAAGTATTCCCTCGAATTGCTAAAAAATCAAAGAAATGGCTTCTTCAGAGTACAAGGGGCAAGATGAGAATTTTATCGAAAGACTCGAGGAAATTGTACTTGCCAACCTTGAAAACGAAAATTTTAGTGTTGAGGAACTCGCCCATACTTATGGAGCAAGCCGTTCGCAGCTACATAGAAAACTGAAGCGGATAAAAGGGCATTCTGTTAGCCAATTTATAAGGAAGATAAGACTTAGGGAAGCCATGAAAATGCTTCAGAGCGATGTGGCCAGCGTTTCGGAGATTGCTTATAGAGTAGGGTTTAGCAGTACCTCTTATTTCAATACCTGTTTCCATGAGGAATATGGTTATACTCCGGGCAAAGCAAAATACCAGACTGCATATGAGGAGGTAACCGAGCCTTCTTCCCCAGTGGTGGTGGAAAGGTTGGTAAATCCAGGGAAAGAAAAACGGTTCTTCAAAAATCAGTGGGTTATCGCCGTTGCATCAATAG
This sequence comes from Muricauda sp. SCSIO 65647, assembly GCF_021534965.1. Classification (NCBI taxonomy): domain Bacteria; kingdom Pseudomonadati; phylum Bacteroidota; class Flavobacteriia; order Flavobacteriales; family Flavobacteriaceae; genus Allomuricauda; species Allomuricauda sp. SCSIO 65647. The sequence continues at coordinate 289,346 of NZ_CP091037.1, read as the reverse complement.
TGTTGCTTTTAATAGGCTTTTTTTTAATCAAAGGTTACAAATCAGAAGAAAAGGAAGGGGTGATATCGATAGCAGTCCTTCCCTTAGATCATTTATCTGAGGATTCCAGCCAAGAGTATTTGACCCACGGCATACATGATGCTTTGATTGGAGAACTTGGAACCATAAAGGGCTTAAGGGTCATTTCAAGAATTTCAACACTTCAGTTCAAGGACAAAGAATTGCCCATTCGGGATATTGCCAAGCAACTTGGTGCGGATCATTTGGTGGAAGGTTCACTCATCTATAAAGGTGATAGCATACGAATGCAACTACAGTTGATCGATGTTTTCCCTGAGGAAAAACACATTTGGGCCAAAGACTACCATAACGATGTCAATGATATTCTATCGGTAAGAAATACAGCGATACAGGATATTGCCAATTCGATAGAGGTTACCCTCGACGAGGAGAAAAAGGAACGACTTCAGCTACAAAATACAAATCCGGAAACCTATAAAGCATACCTAAGGGGAATGTATTACCTGACCAAATCCAATGCTGAGGATTTTCAAAAGGGATTGGATTATTTGCACAAGGCGGTGGAGATAGACCCAGCCGACCCTCTCGCCTATGCCGGTTTGGCAGAAGGATACGCCCTCTTAGGGCATGGTCCCGACCCTATGAACGCCCCTTGGAGAAGGGGAAAAGCGGCCGCTTTGAAAGCCTTGGAGTTGAATCCTAAATCTGCCAAAGCACATTCCGCTCTCGCAATGATCCAACTCTATTATGAACGCGATTGGAAAGCCGCGGAAAGGTCATTCGCAATTGCGGAAGAATTGAATCCAAACCTTCCTTACAATCATTACCATTACTCATGGTATCTCATTCTTTTGGGAAAATGGGAGGAAGCTGTCAAAGAACACCAATTGGCCAAACAATTGGATCCATTGGCGCCTTTGATAACCTCTGACATGGGCCTGCTTCATTTTTGGATGGGGAATTACGAAAAAGCCTTGAAAGAAGTTAAGGAAGCCTTGGAAATCGATAAAGAGTATGCATCTGCTTGGAGTACAATGGGTGATATTTACATCGAGAAGGGAATGCCCCAAGAAGGAATCAATGTGATAAAAAAATCCATTGAAATCAACCCTGCGGCCTTGTATGAATTGGGAGTCGCCTATGCGAAAACGGGAGACAAGGATAAGGCCCTTGAAATAGCTGCTGAATTACAAGAGGGTGAGGTCAGCTCTAGGGAAGCTTTTGGGCTAACGCTTATATATGCCCACCTCGGTAATTTTGATGAGGCTTTCAAATGGTTGTCCAAAAAACCCATGGATGTATTCGCCCCTTGGCTCAGGGTTTGGAATGGTCCCGAAGAATTCAAAAAAGACTCTAGGTTCAAACAGTTTTTAAAAGAGCTCAAACTTCCCCCACTGGAGCCTTCTGCAACATAATTTAAAAAATCAACATAGTCGAAACCAAGTTTTGAATTAATCACTACATAATCAAAATTGGTTTATTGCGCTTTTCCAGACCTTTGGTACAAGCGTTCGCTAATTGATTGGCCAATCATTTTCTCTAATGTTTAACCGGGTTGTAATGACCATAAAATCAATTAATTATGAAAACAAAAGAATTGTTTTCCTGGAAAACCACGTCTTTATTTTTAGCGGTTGTGGCCGCAATCACGACAATTGGATGCAATGATACTGATGATCAGGATTACATTACCATTGATTCTGAAGCCCAAGATGGCGAATGGGTAAATTTCATTGAAGACCTCTCTTTTGAATCCATTATCTTAACAGAAAACCAAGAGGGTTTAAATGAGGCATTACAGGAGGCCGCTGAAGGGGATTTGATATTTTTTGAAGATAATAATGTCCAAAAAAAGCAGAACCTAAGTAATTCTGACGGTTCCTTCTTTTCGTTGGCCGGATTCGACGGTGAACAAATTGCAATCAGTAACAAAACAGGTTCAAGTATCTCCTTAAATGCGGGCAAAGATGAAAAAGCCAGTAAAGGCAGAAGAAGTTGTCGCATTACGAAGATTGCTAGGTCCGCTCTTTCTGCGGATATCGCGCATTATCAGATAATGGTACGTATGGGCAATGGACCTTACGATGTTGTTCGCATCCATAGAGTAGTGCGGGAATCACGAAAGTATAGACCCATTAGAACCAAAGGAAATGTATTTATGATTCATGGTTCGTCACAGGATTTCGATGATATTTTTCTACGTCCCGGAGTGGAAACTCCTGATGCAACCAATTCTTCTCCCTTTTATCTGGCTTCGAACGACATCGATGTTTGGGGTATTGACCTGGGTTGGACCTTGGTGCCAATTGAAACCACTGATTTTTCTTTCTTTCAGAATTGGGGAATCACGAAAGACGCGGGACATGTGTTGAAATCCATGGCGATTGCGAGATTGGTTCGAGGATTGACCAGACAAGGTTTCGGGAAGATGAACCTGTTGGGTTTTAGCTATGGTGCGGGATTGACCTATAATGCCGCCATTAAGGAAACGAAGCAGCATCGTATTTTGAGGGATATCAAAGGTATAATCCCAACTGACTTTGTATTGGTTTACGAGCAAAACGATAGCCCTTTTGCCGCCGGTAGTTGCTCCTTGTCTCAAATGTCGGAAGCAGCACATGCGAACGGGGAATATCAAAATGCAAATGGTGTTGGTTTTGTTACCGTGGGTCAAGCGGCTCTTGAAAATCCCGAAGGTGATTCCCCATTTGCGCCCGGACTGAGCAATTATCAGTTTGCTTTGGCGGCCGCTGGGGGACCACAGCCCAATGGGCCCGATTGGCATTTTCTAGGAGGCGAATTCGATGGGCAAATACCATCAGGGCTTGCATATACCCAGGAGGAGCGATGGTTTAAACTGTTGGTATCTTTGGCGCCATACATGCCGACATATAGCGCCGCGGAGGGCTTCAAGCGGGTTTGCCCGGAAAACCGTGAAAATACGATTGCTGAACTAGGTGAAATCAAAGTGCCGGTATTATATCTAGGTGCCCAAGGGGGGTATGGCAATGATGCGGTATTTTCCACCACACTTTTGGGGAGTACCGATGTAAGTGTTGAGATTGTGACCAAATTTCCTGATGGGCCGCGAATCTTGGATTATGGCCATGCTGACCTTTTTATGGCCGACGACGCCCCTGAACTTGTGTGGCGTCCCTTGAAGGATTGGTTGGTCAGCCATTAAACCAAGAACACTAAACAGAAAAACCTCCAATCTTTGGAGGTTTTTTCATTACCCTAATGCTAAGTTTTGTTTTCAAAATTTGCGTGTTTCTTCGGTAGAAGTTTTGAGATTCAAATTTTTCTTTCTCGACTTTATAACTTTATATTAATACTTTTATGGCATACATTTTAATTCATATACAAATGCATACCAATAAAATCTTGCCCTTATTTTTTACCTTATTGTTAGTAATGACGTTATTGGCTTGTAAGAATAATAAAGAATCTAAAGCTGAAGCTTCAAGTTTGGAGAAATCAAAAGAAACAGTCTTGACCAAGAATAGTAGTGTATTGTTATCTGAGTTTAAAAATATCATCAATGACAAAGAAACCAACTTGTATGTTCTTAGAAACAACAATGGGGTAGAAGCCATATTTACCGATTACGGTCAAAGACTGATTTCTCTTTTTGTGCCGGATAGAAATGGAAATATGGAAGATATAGTCTTAGGGTTCAATACGCTGCAAGAGTATATTGATTCCAAAGAAAAATATTTTGGGGCAACGATCGGCAGGTATGGAAATAGAATTGCCAAGGGCAAATTCTCAATTGATGGAAAGTCTTATCAATTGGCAACCAATAATGGAGAGAATCACTTACATGGTGGGGACAAGGGATTCAATGATGTTGTGTGGGATGTAAAAAAGGTCACCGAAAATGAAATTGAGTTCAAAAGAGTTTCTCCTGATATGGAAGAAGGTTATCCCGGCAATTTAGATGTTACGGTGCATTACCATCTAACAGATGATAATGAACTTGAGATTACTTACAAGGCGACGACCGATAAGGCTACCCATGTAAACCTTACGCATCATTCCTTTTTTAACCTCAAAGGCGAGGGCGAGGGTACCATTAATGACCATTTGCTCTACATCAATGCTGACCGTTATACCCCAGTAGATGAAGGATTGATTCCGATAGGCAAACTTGAAATGGTCGAGGGCACACCTTTTGACTTCAGAAAACCGAAACCCATTGGTCAAGACCTCGAGGTCAAAAATGGGCAATTGACGTTTGGCAACGGCTATGACCATAATTTTGTCTTGGGTGAAAGCCCTAAAAACAACAAGGGACTTGTTTTGGCAGCTAAGGTAATCGAACCCACGAGTGGTAGAATAATGGAGGTCTACACCGATGAGCCTGGATTACAGTTCTACGGAGGTAATTTTTTGGATGGGACCATCATTGGGAAAAAGGGAAAACCTTATATCTTCAGAGGGGCATTTTGTTTGGAGACACAACATTTTCCCGATACGCCGAACAACCAAAACTTTCCAACTACACTATTGAAGCCAGAAGAAGAGTACTCCTCTACATGTATCTATAAATTTCTAGTGGACAAAAAACCCTGAACGGTTTTGTTTTTAAGATTTAGAAACGGAAATTCAAAATATAGGTAACTCCCGGTTCATTTTTTGGTAGTATTTCGAAGGGGTAAGACCAGTACTTTCCTTAAATTTTCGATTGAAGTTTGTGATTGAGTTAAAACCTGATCTTCGGGATATTTGAGCAATGTTCAAATCTTTTCGATCTATCAAAAGTTGTCGGGCATGTTCTATCCTTAATTCGATAAGAAATTGGAAAAAAGTTTTATTGGTACGTTGTTTGAAAAACCTACAGAACGCATTGGGCGTCATATGTACCAAGCTGGCAGCCTCGACGAGGCGGATTTCGCTTTGAAAGTTTTTGGTCACATAATCAAAGACTGTCTGTAATCGCTGACCTTCGTTATTCGATAAGGTTCTGTCAAGCACAAAATCGGTCAAGGGATCGATTTTTGAAGCGCAGATTTTTTTTAGGATTTTTAGAAAGCTCAAAAATTTAGCAAAATTGTTCGAATGGGGCAGTTTCGACATCATTTCGCCAACAGATGCTTTATTGGTTTCTAAACGGAAGCTACGTGATGCCATATCAAAAAATGGATGGACCCGCTTAAGTTCAGGAATCTCAAAAAAACCATCACCGAAAGAGTTTTTTGTAAAGAATACCGAAACCATGTGGCTATCGTTCAGAGCATCCAGGCTTTGAAAAAGATGGGCACTTTTACTGCCAATGGCAAAAGTATCACCTTCTTGAAACGGGTGTACACTGTCAACCACAAAGAGTTTACCCCTTCCTTGTATTATATGGCTTAGTTGAATCTCTTCATGTTGGTGCAGTTTGTCAAAAAAAGCTTTTCCACGATCGACCTCCACTATCAACCTCTTGTTGGGGGGTTTGGGAATTATGAATGGATAAACTTTCATAAGGGTTGTTTAGTTGTCAAAATCGGCGATTTTATTAATAATCTCGCCTCATTATAATACCGAAATTTCTTAAAAAGAAAATGCTGCCGTAATCTCGATAATTGCGAATATGGTACAATATTATTCAATTCTTGTACTATTTTATCATTCTGAATATTAATTTTTTGCCAATCTACTTTTAATTGTTAGTTTCATATTTAATAAATGTAATTATTACGTTTATAAAAGTAAACAAACTATTCTAAACTCTAAAGTCTATGGAGAGCTACTCACTAAAACTAAAATGTCCACCCTTTAGATTGTTTTTTTTGGCACTGCTATGTTTTGTTTTTTCTCAATCTGGATTTGGACAGGGAAACACCGTTTCAGGTACGGTTACCGATGGTCAAGGTCAACCTTTGCCTGGGGTAAGTATTGTTGTAAAAGGAACCGCAACCGGCACACAGTCTGATTTTGATGGAAATTATAGCGTTTCTGCACCATCTTCAGCCACATTGATCTTCTCGTACATTGGTTTCACAACGCAGGAAATTGCGGTAGGTAATCAAGACACCATTGATGTTGTCATGCAAGAAGATGTGGCCAAACTTGATGAAGTGGTGGTTATTGGTTATGGAACTTTGAAGCAAAAGGAAGTAACCAGTGCTATTATCAGCGTTAAAGAAGAAAGCTTTAACCGGGGAAACATTAACACCCCAGAACAATTACTGGCAGGAAAAGTGGCGGGATTGACCGTTTCAAGACCAGGAGGCAGCCCAACTCAAGAAGCTACAATTAGGCTTCGCGGTTTAACTACTTTCGGAGCCAATACTGAGCCCTTGATCGTAATAGATGGGGTAATTGGGGGGAGCTTGAACAATGTTGATCCAAATGATATCGCATCAATCGATGTTTTAAAAGATGCTTCAGCGGGTGCTATTTATGGTACTAGGGGGAGTTCAGGAGTGATCATTATTACGACAAAATCTGGAACTACCCAACAAAAGGCACAACTTGATATCAATGCCTATGCAGTACTGGAATCTATTGCCAATACCCCGCAAACAGCCAGCTTTGAAGAGTTCAGGGCGGCAAACAGCGTTGATTTTGGAACGAGGACAGATTGGTTTGATGAGACCACCCGTACCGGTGTTACAAACGTTTACAACGTGGCTTTTTCGAACAATTCCAATGGTACTTCCTATAGGGCCTCGATGAACTATCGTGATATTGAAGGAATCATTCGAGGGCAAGATATCAATGTCTTTAATACCCGTCTGAATATTTCACAGAATCTTTTTGATGATAGATTACGGCTAACCGGTATTATGTCGTTTACGCGAACGAATTCCGATCTTGAGAATGAGGGCGTATTGAGGCAGGCCTTATTATGGAATCCTACCGCACCCGTGTTTGAAAACAGGACTGAGGCCGAACTCGGCCGAGATCCAAACAGATTTGGCGGATATTTCGAAACGGAAGAACAAAATGTGTTCAATCCGGTCGCCATGTTGGATTTGAATACCAGGGAAAGGATGGATAAACGCACGTTGACCAACTTTAAAGCAGATTTTGAAGTTATCAATAATCTTACGCTCTCTGCCAATTACTCTTATCAGGTGACCAGCAGATTGGAGGGGTTTTATAGCAATTCAGGATCAATAACAGGTGGTGACAGGGGGTTGCCAGGAGGTGAACAAGCTGGGGGTAGAGCTGAAAGATTTACTTCAGATGAGAGTGACCAGCTCTACGAGTTTACCGCATCTTATGCCGATTCATCCGGCGACTTAAATTATAATGTACTTGTAGGGTATGGCTATCAGGAGCAGTTTTATGAAGAATTTTATGCTACCAATACAGATTTTATAACCGATGGGGTGCTTTGGAACGATTTGGGTTTGGGTCTAGGTCTCTTCAATCCAGATGGTACCGTGGCGGCACTAGATTCCTTTAAGTCTGAAAGCTTATTGACCTCTTATTTCGCCAGGGCAAACTTCAACTATAAAGACACCTATAATTTAGCGGCAAGTTTCAGAAGGGAAGCTTCATCAAGATTTGGTGACAACAATAGATGGGGTAACTTCTGGGCAGTAAGTGGTAGTGTTAATTTAGACAAGTTATTCGAATTTGACAAAGTGGAGATTCTAAAATTTAGGGCTGGCTACGGTTTAACGGGTAATACCCCGGTACAGCGATATGCTTTTTTGGAAACCCTTGGGTCAGACCCCAATAATTTAGGTTTCGTAAATAGTGAATTCATTCCTGCAGTTGAGCCAACCTCCAATCCAAATCCAGATTTAAAATGGGAAGAAAAGGGAGAACTGAACATAGGATTGGACTTTTCGATTTTCTCTGGAAGAGTATATGGGTCTTTTGATTATTTCAATAGAACCACCTCCGATTTGTTGAACGAAATCGATGTTCCCAGCCCACCTAACTTGTTTCCCAGAACCTTGATAAATTTAGGAGAGCTCGAAACCAATGGGTTTGAAGCGCAGGTCAATTTCGGAATCTTCAGAAATGATGAGTTTACTTGGGACTTCGGGGTAATTTTTGATACCAACGAAACAAAACTGGTACGGTTCAACAATTTGGAAAACTCTGAGTTTTTAATAGAGAATCTTGGAACCCCGGGCTTCAACAATCTTCTCGGGACAAGGGTTAGGGAAGGAGATGTTATCGGTAATATCATGGCCCCACGATTCGTTGGATTTAATGACGAGGGGCGTGCATTGGTTCTCAGTGCCGATGGAGAGGAGATATTGGCAAATGATGCTTCGGCAGATGATTTTGTGGTAGCGGGCAACGGACTACCCGATTTTAGTTTGAGCTTCACCAATACGTTTACCTATAAAAATTTCGATTTGAATTTTCTATGGAGGGGTGTTTTTGGCCATGAACTTGCCAATTTGCCAGCGGCTAAGTTGGGTCACCCTGTAAGGGCCACCCAGTTTAGGTACATAACCGGAGGTTTTTTCAACCCCGATAGCGCTGATGATAGCGCATGGCATACCGAGTATGTTGAAAACGCATCTTTTTTAAGATTGGACAATATTACCCTGGGCTATAATATGGACACTAAAAATCTTGGTCCTTTGACGAAGCTGAGGTTTTATGCCTCAGGGAACAATCTGATTACCATTACAGACTATTCCGGTGCCGATCCCGAACCAAGATTTGAAGGGAATACCGGCATATTGGCTCCGGGGTACGACCGTTTGGGAGACTATTTTCCCACCCGCTCATTTAACATAGGCATTAATGCAACTTTCTAAGCAAAAAAATTGTACGATATGAGAACGAAAACTTTACTAATTATCAGCTTGTTGCTTACGGGTTTCCTTTACCACTCCTGCAGTGATTTAGAAGCAGAGGTGCATTCAGAAATTACGCCCGAAAGTTTTTATCAAACAGATGTTCAATTAGCAGCTGCAGCTGCAGCTGCCTATACCCCGTTGTACGGGTATTGGGGTCTTTTTGAAGAACAAGATATAACAACAGATCAATCAACATGTCCTATTAGGACCAATGGTGGATGGAACGATGGCGGACTCTGGCCGCGTTTGATGCGACACGAGTTCAACGAACGTGATTTTGTCAATGGAGAGTGGACCAAGTGGTTTGGGGGCGTGGCCTCGTGCAATCGATTGATTGAGATTTTTGAGGCCAATGTAGGTGAAGATGCCCCTATTATCTCAGAACTAAGGGCACTTAGGGCCTTTTATTATTTCAAACTGCTGGATCTGTTTGGCAATGTTCCCATCGAGACAGAATTTGCTGAAGCCGATGCGGCTCCATCTCAGTCTTCCCCATCTGAAGTTTTTACATTTATTGAACAAGAACTGATAGAGAGTATCCCCAATTTGCGAGAGGAGAAAAATATAGAAACCTATGGCAAAATGAACAAGTGGGCCGCGTATACCTTGCTTGCCGATTTGTACATCAATGCAGAGCGATTTGATGCGGGCCCTCACTATCAAGAAGCGGCGGGTGCTGCGAATGAGGTCATCAATAGCGGGGCTTATTCTTTGGAATCAGGATATTTCAAAAATTTCAGGGTTGAAAATGAAGATTCAAATGAGAATATTTTCGTGGTGCCCTATGATAAGAACAATGCCAGGGGACTTGTAATTTGGTCAGGTGCGCTTAACCAATCGGCAAGACCCACATACGGGTTGGTAGGTCAACCATGGGGTGGGTTTAGCATTCAAGAAGATTTTTACAATGCCTTTGATGAAAACGACAAGCGTAGAGGCATGTTTATCGTAGGCCAGCAATATACTGGAGAAGCCCAACCCATTTGGACCGATACCGATGGTTTCTTTTATAACAACCCTCAGCCCGAGTTTGAATTGGTAGACTGTACGGAAGATTTTAATAGAGCCCTGCCCGAGGAATTGGAAGAAAAACCGATTGATTGCAATATTTTCATTACCCCTGAGATTTCATTGACATCGGCAAGGGGCATTGCATACTATCGAGAAGGGGCACGATATGGAAAATATGAGATTGAACTGAATTCAGGTCAACGTAATTATTCCAATGATTTTGCTATTTATCGTTTCGCCCATGTACTATTGATGCGTGCCGAAGGCCTATGGCGGCAAGATAACGGTAGTGCAGAGGCATTGAATTTGGTCAACCAAGTAAGGGCTCGTGCTGGTTTGGATGCATTGACTGTTCTTAGTGAAGATGATTTGTATTGGGAGCTGAAAAAAGAACTGGCCATGGAAAACCACGCACGGCCCATTACCATCCGTTTTGGACATTGGGAAGATGCATGGTTTTTAAAGGAAGCAAATCCTGGAGAGCTTTTTAAGAGGTTCTATCCGATTCCCCAATTACAGTTGCAATCAAACGTAAACCTTGTTCAAAACCCTGGCTATTAATAAGTTGTAGTTTTTATATTGTTTGAGTTAGTTTTTTTAATTTTAAAAGAGGGACTTAGGTCCCTCTTTGCCATTGATAAATTCTGAATTGGGCGCAATAAGAAAGATATTGTTGATAGTGTGTTTGGGTTCCGCCTTAAATGGGTGCAATACCAAAGAACAATCATATGATGATCAAGTTTTCTTGCTATTGGATGCCAAAGAAACAGGAATTGGCTTTGAGAACCAATTGAGCTACTCAGAAGACTTTAACATCTATCTATACAAAAGCTTTTACAATGGTGCCGGCGTGGGCATGGGCGATTTTAACAACGATGGTCACCTTGACGTCTTCTTCTGCGGTAATCAAGTCGATAATAAACTCTACGTGAACAAGGGCGGTTTTCAGTTTGTCGATGCTACCGAAGTTGCCGGTGTGGCCAGCCGGGGATCATGGAGTACGGGTGTCAGTGTCGTTGACATTAACCATGACGGTTGGTTAGATATCTATGTGTGCAAAAGCGGCAGGCCCAACAGTGAAAACAGAAGGAACAATCTGTATATAAACAGTGGAAAACCTGATGCAAATGGTTTTCCAATTTTTGTGGATAAGGCCCATGAGTGGGGCATTGACGATTTAGGGTTTTCTGTAAATGCCACTTTTTTTGATTATGATAGGGATGGGGATTTGGATATGTACCTGCTGAACAATTCCATAAACCCTTCTGAAGTGGTGTTGAATGCAAAAAAAGGATTACGTCAAATCTATGACCCCCATGGGGGCAATAAACTCTATAAAAACGTAGGGGGACGATTTGTGGATGTCACGGTCGAGGCAGGTATCTACGGCAGTGCAATAGGCTTTGGTTTGGGTGCGTCAGTGGGAGACATCAACAAAGATGGCTGGCCCGATATTTACATCGCCAATGACTTTTTTGAAAAAGACTATTTGTACTACAACAATAAGAACGGCACTTTTACCGAAGCGATAGAGACTTCAATGGCAGAAATAAGCCAAGGTTCGATGGGGGTCGATATAGCAGACCTGAACAATGATGGGTGGCAAGACATCTTTGTCACAGAAATGCTTCCCGATGGCAATGAAAGGGTCAAAACCAAAGTGCTTTTTGATGATTGGAATACCTACCAACTGAGAATCAGAAATGGTTACCATAAGCAGTTTCCCAGAAATACCCTGCAACTGAACCAAGGTAAAGTTTCAGGCGATGAAATGGTCGCTTTCAGTGAAATTTCACGATTGACGGGTACTGCTGCCACAGAATGGAGTTGGGGAGTTCATATACTCGATTTGAACAACGATGCGCATAAAGAAATTTACATTACCAATGGCATCGTAAAAGACCTCTTGGACCAAGATTATATCGATTTTTATAACAATGCCGATAAATTGCGTCAGATGTATGAAGAAAAAGGGGCAGTCATTAAAGAACTGGTCGATAACATTCCTTCCGCAAAGGTTTCAAATTATCTGTATCAAAACCAGAATGAAAATTTAAAGTTTGTCGATGTGGCCGAAAACTGGGGTTTGGGCACCCCTTCGTTCTCAACAGGCGCGGCCTTCGGCGATTTAGATAATGATGGAGATCTCGATTTGATCGTCAACAACTTGAACGACAGTCCGTTCATTTATGAAAACCAAACGAACGGATTACGGAACCATCTGACCATAACGCTTCAGGGTGACAAAGCGAATAGCCAAGCCACAGGAAGTCAGGTAACACTCTATGCCGACGGAAAAATATGGTTTCAAGAGGCGTATCCTGTTCGGGGCACCATGTCAACCATGGACAATCGCCTGCACTTTGGCTTGGCCCATTATCAAAAAATCGATTCCATTCAGGTGGTCTGGCCCTCAGGCGGTGTTTCTAAATTTCGCAACATAGATGCGAACCAATTTTTGACCATCAGTCAGTCTGAAGCGCAACATAAAGAGGGAGGGGAGTATCTTCAAATGGAACCGATGCCAGTTCTTTTGAACGATGTTACTGCGTTGTATGACATAGATTTTGAGCATAGTGAAAATAAGTACTTGGATTTTGACCGAGACAACTTACGATACAGTTCCATTGCAACCGAAGGACCTTCGGTTGCCGTCGCCGATGTCAACAATGATGGTAAAAGTGATTTTTTTATCTGTGGCGCCAAGGGGCAGCCCGGCCAAATGTTCGAAAGCGCCCCAGAAGGCGACTTTCGCTTGACGAACCAATCGCTTTTTGAAAAGGATGCCCAAGCCGAAGATGTGAACGCCGTTTTTGCAGATATTGATAATGATGGTGATCAAGACCTATTGGTGGCGGCGGCAGGATATGAATATCCCTCAAGCTCCTTTGCATTGGCCAATAGAATATATATCAACGACGGTTCTGGAAATTTTGGGAAATCGTCACAGATGATTCCCAATGGTAATCTCGCTGATACGTCCTGCATTTTTCCATCCGATATTGATAATGACGGCGATCTCGATCTTTTTGTCGGAACTCGGGCAGTGCCACTCTCATACGGTGTGCCCCCGAGCAGCTTCTTATTGGTCAATGATGGCAAGGGAAATTTCACCGACGAAACCCAAATAAGGGCTGCGGGCCTCATCGATGTGGGCATGGTAACAGATGCCGCTTGGTTTGATTTTGATCGCGATGGGGATCAAGATCTTGTTGTGGTTGGTGAATTCATGCCCATCAAACTTTTCGAAAACCAACAAGGCAACTTTATTGAAAAAACCGCTGAGCTCGGTTTGGGCAAGACCCATGGCCTTTGGAATGCGGTTGCGGTAAAAGATTTGGACAATGATGGGTATGAAGACATCGTGGCGGCCAATTTTGGCCTGAACAATTTTTATAAAGCTTCCGTTGATAAGCCTCTGACACTGTTCATCAATGATTTTGACAATAACGGGGCCATAGATCATGTACTGTGCAAGTATGAAGAGGGCAAATTGTATCCCATTCCTACAAAAAAAGACATTACCTCACAAATGCCCTATTTGTCAAAAAGTTTTGTAAAGCATAGTGATTATGCCAATGCCACGGTACAGGATGTTTTCACAGAAGAGAAATTGGAACAGGGCATTACGTTGAAAGCCAATTATTTAGAGTCAATGGTGTTTTGGAACAACAAAAACAGTTTTGAAATGGTGGCCTTGCCGATCGAGGCACAATTGACCTCGAACTACGCAATTTTTCTTGATGATATGGATGCAGATGGTATTACCGATATTTTGCTTGGTGGAAACCTATTTCGTATCAAACCCCAGTTGGGTATACAGGCAGGCAGTTGCGGTATGTTTTTGAAAGGCGGGAAAAATAGGGTATTCGAACCGTTGTCTTATTCCGAAAGCGGGTTTTATGTATCAGGTGAAATACGCGATATGAAACTACTGGGGTCATCAAATGACAAGAAGTCGATATTGGTGGCTCGAAATAATGATGGCCCAAAAATTTTTAAGTATGAAGATGGGAAGCAGCAATAAGATTTTTTGGGTGGTTTCAATGTTCACAATACTGATTCTGGCCTGTGCCCAAAGGCAGACGTATAATGAAGTGGTGGCCGAAGAATTGGCAAGAAAAGTCAGATTTGACAGTCTCTTTCACGGGCTTTACTTCGATATGCCGATGACCGAGTTTTATGAGTATGGCTTTGAGATGAACCAAAAAGGTATTTTCTTTCAAAATGCCATGAATGTCGAGGTGATAGTACATTACGATGATGTATACAGTTCACCTGTTGATTTTGTCTTTTTCCCTGACGAAAAATATCCTACCATTCAAATGATCAAGGGATATATGAAATACCGTAGATGGTCACCATTTGCAAAAGACTTGACCGCAGCGAAGTTGCAAGAAGAGATAAAAGAAATTTTTGAAAAACGATATGGGGGTCGTCAATTTATGAAAATAGAACATCCTGAAGGGCATTGGCCGTATGCCTATGTCAAGGTTGACGGTAACCGAAAGATTTTGCTGTATCGATCTTTTGATGATCAAAAAGTGGAAATCGTCTTCGAAAATTTAGATAATATGTTCGAGTGATGGACAAGCTGGGTAAATATCTGTTGGTAGTCGCACTCTTTTCCCTACTGTTCGGGTGTGGAGAGGATAAGAAACCGTTTGAGGGCACTTTGTTCGAATTATTGCCCGAAACACATACCCGCATATCGTTTTCAAATGAGTTGAAATCAACCAATGATTTCAATATATACAAATACCGAAATTTTTATAACGGCGCAGGTGTCGGTTTGGGCGATGTGAACAATGATGGCCTTTTAGATATCTACTTGACCGCCAATATGGAAACGAACAAGCTGTTCATCAACAAAGGCAATCTGGTATTTGAAGATATGACCGAAAAAGCAGGTGTCGCTGGCAAACGGGCTTGGTCAACCGGGGTGGCGATGGTCGATATCAATGCCGATGGCTGGCTTGATATCTATGTTTGCAATTCGGGCGATGTTGCCGGTGACAACAAACAGAATGAATTCTTCATCAACAATGGCGATGGTACATTCACAGACAGGGCCGAAGAGATGGGTCTTGCAGATCGCGGCTTTTCGACCCATGCCGTTTTTTTTGACTACGATAAAGATGGCGACCTCGATATGTACCAATTGAACAATTCATATCGTTCAATCGGAAGCTTCAATTTACAGCAAAATGAACGTCCGATAAGAGATTCTTTGGGAGGCGACAAGTTGTACCGTAATAATGATGGCACTTTTTCTGATGTGGCCGAAGAAGCTGGTATTTATGGCAGTATCATCGGTTTTGGTCTGGGAGTGGCGGTGGCAGACTTCAATCGTGACGGTTGGCAAGATTTATATGTCGCCAACGATTTTTTTGAGCGCGATTATCTCTACATGAACAATGGTGATGGCACGTTCAGTGAAAGTTTGACCGATAAAATAAAGGCCACCAGTCTTACCTCGATGGGGGTTGATGCCGCAGATTTGACCGGTGATGGTTATCCTGAAATATTTGTGAACGATATGCTGCCACAGACCAATGACCGCTTCAAAACTAGTATGACGTTTGAGAATTGGGATAAATACCGGCACAATCTCAAAAATGATTATTACCATCAGTTTACGCGAAACACCCTGCAATTGAACCTGGGCGACATTGACGCCGATGGAATAAGGTTCAGCGAAGTGGCCCGATACTCAGGGGTCGAGGCCACCGATTGGAGCTGGAGTGTTTTGTTGGCCGATTTTGATAATAGTGGCACCAAAGATGTTTATATCACAAACGGTATCTATCAAGACATCTTGGATCAAGACTTCATTCAGTTCATCGCGAATGAAGAAGTAGCCCGTATGGTGATTAAAGAAGAGGGGGTTGATTATAAACAATTGATAGATCTTATTCCCTCAGAGCATATTTCCAACTATGCCTATTCAGGTAAATCAAATTTGCGGTTTGAAGATGTTTCAGATCAATGGGGATTGAATTTGGAAGGAAGTTCCAGTGGTGCTGCCTATGGCGATTTAGACAATGATGGAGATCTCGATTTGGTTGTCAATAATGTTAACCAACCTTTGTCTGTCTATCGAAATGGAACAGATGGGCTGGGAACAGCAAATTACCTGAAAATCAAATTGGTTGGCGATAAAGAAAATGTAAATGCCCTTGGGGCCCAAATTACCCTGAAAATAGGCGAAAAAGTCTTTTATCAAGAGCAGCATCCCAACCGTGGTTTTCAGTCTTCTGTAGATCATATTCTCCATTTCGGGCTGGGCGAATATCAAACAATCGATTCGTTGTTGGTCGATTGGCCCTATGGTGCACAAACGGTGCTCACCGAAGTCAAGGTCAACCAGTTGCTCGAACTTCATGAAAAGGATGCGTCAAAAAAAGTACAGGCCATAAAGGCGCCCAATACACCTATTTTTCAAGAAATCATGGTAGATGAAACAGCCTCTTTCAAGCATCAAGAAAGCGTCTTCGTTGATTTTGACAAAGAAGCCCTGATCTATCATATGAATTCGACCCAAGGGCCAAGGGTCGCTATTGCCGATGTAGACAACGATGGTCAAGATGACCTATACATCGGAGGGGCCAAAGATCAATCCGGACTATTGTTTTTGGGCAATGGGCAGGGCTTTTCACTTTCAAGGCAAGAGGCTTTCGAAAAGGATAAGGCATCTGAAGATGTGGAGTGCTTGTTTTTTGATGCGGATGGAGATGGAGACCAAGATCTATATGTGACAAGCGGCAGCAGTGAGTTCGGAAGCGCCTCTTTTGCGCTCGTCGACCGTTTGTATACCAATGACGGCAGAGGGGTTTTCAGCAACTCGGGCCAGTCGCTCCCCGTGACCACTCCCCAGCACACCTCGACAGTTGCCGCTACAGATTTTGATAAAGATGGCGATATAGATCTTTTTGTGGGTACTCGAATGAACAATAATGCCTATGGGGTGCCGGTGAGCAGTTTTTTGCTGCAGAATGGCGGACAGGGAAGTTTTACAAATGCTACATTAGAACTCGCCAAAGCATTGGAGAATATAGGAATGGTCACTGATGCCCTTTGGGTAGATGTTGATCAAGATCAAGATGATGATCTCATAGTGGTAGGCGAATGGATGGGCATCAAACTTTTTGAAAACCGTGAAAATGAATTTGTCGACATATCTGCGGGCTCAGGTTTGTCAACCACTTCGGGCTGGTGGAATGTGGTTGAAACCGCAGATTTGAACAACGATGGGTTTCCTGATTTCGTTGTGGGCAACCATGGCCTCAACTCAAGATTTAGGGCAAGTGAAGAAAAACCACTGAGCTGTTATATCAACGACTTCGATGCCAATGGTGATATCGAGCAGTTGATTTGCCAATACAACGGTGAAAAGCAGTATCCCACGGCCCTGAGGCATGATTTGACGGCACAACTTCCCGATTTGAAAAAACAAATTCTGAAGTATGAGGATTATAAAGGTAAAACCATTTATGATCTGTTCTCCGAAGAAGTACTGAAAACTTCGATTGTGCACCATGTGACGCATCTTGAAAGTGTTGTTTTGCTTAGTAAGGGCAATACGGCCTATGAAGTGAGACCCTTGCCTTGGCAGACGCAACTTACCCCGATCTATGCGGTTGAGATATACGATTTTGATGGCGATGGGCACAAAGACATTGTATTGGGGGGCAACCTCTATAAGGCAAAGCCCGAAGTGGGTAGGTATGATGCGGCTTTTGGTGTTTTTTTGAAGGGAGACGGTAAGGGAGATTTTGAGGTAATTCCCTTAAAGAAGACCGGATTGGTATTGGATGGTGAAATAAGGGATTTAAAACTAGTGGGCATAGCAGGCAAAAAACGGCTATTGGTAGCAAGAAACAATGATACTCCCCAGATTTTTGAATTCGGGACAGATGAAAAAGTTGCAATACGATGAAATTGAACAATAGAATAGGGGCTTACCTTACTACGATTATCGGATTTTTTCTGCTTCTTAACTCATGTGGCAATGACCATGAAACCCGTTTTACCGAACGCAGTGCCCGCAGTACCGGAATTCAGTTTGAAAACAACATCAAAGAGACTGACAGTTTCAATATAATCGACTATCTGTATTTCTACAATGGAGGCGGTATTGCCGCTGGCGATATCAACAACGATGGCCTGCTGGATCTCTATTTTACTTCTAACCAAGGGCTTGACAGGCTTTATTTGAATAAGGGCGGGTTGAATTTCGAAGACATTACCGAAAAGGCCCTGGTCGGTGGTGGCGAGGGAACACATAAATGGACCACGGGGGCCACTATGGTAGATATCAATGCCGATGGTCTTCTTGACATCTATGTTTGTGAGGTGAACGGTCATAACCCCTTGACCGGAAAAAACCGACTTTATATAAACAGGGGAAACCTCACTTTTATAGAGAGTGCGGCCGAACATGGCCTTGATTTGGCCACTTTTTCACAACAAGCCGCTTTTTTTGATGCCGATAAAGATGGCGACCTAGACCTTTTTCTGCTGAACCACGCCGTACATACCCCTGATTCATACAAACGTGCCGAAATAAGAAAAACAAAAGACACCCTTGCCGGCGATCGTTTTTTTCTGAACACAAACGGTCGTTTCGATGATGTCACCGAAGCATCGGGCATTTATAGTGGCCCAATGGGGTATGGACTTTCGGTTACCATTGCCGATATCAATAACGATACTTGGCCCGACATTTATGTGGGCAATGACTTTCATGAAAATGACTATCTGTATTACAACAAGGGTGACGGTACTTTTGAGGAGGCGATTACCTTTTCGACCAGACACAACAGTACGTTCACCATGGGGGCTGATATCGCCGATATCAACAACGATGGATGGATGGATATCTTCACTTTAGACATGAAGCCAGAAGATGAAGTGGTTCTGAAACGATCGGCAGGTGTTGATCCATATGACATTTTCAACTATAAGCTCGATTTTGGCTATCACTATCAATATTCCCGAAACATGTTGCAGCTGAACCGGGGTAAATTGCTCGATCCGGCTAAGGTGGTGTTCAGTGAGATCGCGCAGTTGAAAGGATTGGAGGCGACCGATTGGAGCTGGGGGGCGATTTTCGGGGATTTAGACAATAATGGGCTTAAAGACCTATATATTACCAATGGCATTCCGAGAAGGCCCAATGACCTTGACTTTACCAACTATACGGCAAATGAAATTGAAATGGACAGTCTGTCGCCTATGGAGGGTCTACAAAAAATGCCCGAAGGTTCAGCGGTAAATTATGCTTTTGCCAATGAAACCGGCAAATTCACCAATAGGGCAGCAGAGTGGGGATTGGACAAAAAGGGTTTTTCAAACGGTGCCCTTGTGTTGGATCTAGACAACGATGGTGATTTGGATATCGTAACCAATAATTTAAACGAAAGGGCCACGGTCTATGAGAACAACACTTCGAAAAAAGACAGTGCAAGGTATCTTTTGGTGCAACTGAACGGAAGCCCAAAAAACAAATGGGGCATCGGAACACGCATTGTGGTTTTTGTGAATGGAAGGCAGCAAATGCAAGAAAACAAGCCGACCAGTGGGTGGTTGTCCAGCAAGCATTCGAACACTGTTCATTTCGGATTGGGAACTGCTCAAAACCTAGATTCACTCAAGGTACTTTGGCCCGATGGACGCCAACAGACCTTGGCCAATGTTGAAACCAATGACAAGCTGCAACTGTCATGGAAAGACGCTTCACCCGTCACTCCCCGATCTGAAAAGGAAAAAACTACCATACTCACAGACATGGGCGAATCTTCGGGCATTGATTTTGTGCATCAAGAAGATGTCTTTACCAATTTCCATGTCGAGAAATTGATTCCCCGTACCTTGTCCACTGAAGGTCCGAAAATGGCCGTGGGCGATGTTAACAATGATGGGTTGGATGATTTCTATATCGGAGGTGCCAAAGGTCAGGCAGGCGCTTTGTACATACAGAACAATGGTGGCAGCACGATTTTTTCAAAAAAGGAGACCCCGATTTTTGACGAACATTGGGTGCATGAAGATACAGGGGCCACTTTTTTTGATGCCGATTCTGATGGTGACCTGGATCTATATGTGGTCAGTGGTGGGGGTCAGGTGTTCAAGGGCGAAGTGCTAAACGACAGGCTCTATACCAATAATGGCAATGGTCATTTTTCGTATATCGAAGAATACCAAATGCCAAACACCGAATTCAATGGATCTTGTGCCGTGCCTTTTGACATGAATGAAGATGGTCTGGTGGATTTATTTGTTGGCAATCGGGCATATCCGACCAAATATGGGCTTCCGGCGGCAAGCAAGTTTTTTCTGAATCGGGGCAATGGCAAATTTGTCGATGCCTCTATTTCATTGCTCGAACATCGCGGAAGTATCGGTATGGTTACCGACGCCGTATGGAACGAAGGCCAAAAAGAACTGCTCATCGTGGGCGAATGGATGCCTGTCACCATCTATAGCTTTAATGGGGGCACTATTGAGCGAAAACAACTTGAGAACACCGCTGGTTGGTGGAATACTGTAGACTTGGCCGATTTGAACGGCGACGGCCAAAAAGAAGTGCTGTTGGGCAATCTTGGCCTGAACTCGAACTTACAAGCTTCCATCGAGCAGCCCATTGACATCTATATACATGATTTTGATGGCAACCTCAGCACAGATCCCATCATCTCCTATTATAAAAATGAAAAACGGTGGCCATATGCTGGTCTGGATCTTTTGGCAGATCAGATTGTTAACATCAAACGGACCTATCGCACCTATGAAAAATTTGCCAACAGTTCTTTTTCCGAGATATTTCCCGAAGAACAGTTAAAAAAAGGATACCATGCACAGGTACAGATATTGGCTTCCTCATACCTCATTAAAAAAGAGGAACAATACAAACTGCGCTCCTTGCCCGAAGTGGTGCAATTTTCAGCAATCAATGGCTTTGTTTCCAATGATTTTGATGATGATGGTCATGTCGATGTGTTGGTCGTGGGCAACTTTTTTGGCAACCATCCGGCGATGGGTCGGTCTGATGCCACCTATGGAACGTATTTATCTTCTGACCAAGATGGAAATTTCAAAGAATTGCCCCATGCGGTGTCGGGCTTTGTGGTAGATGGCGAATCCAGGGACATCAAAGTGCTGCGTGGACCCAACGGTACTAAATTCGTAATCGTGAGCAGAAACAATGAAGGGGTGAAGATCTTTGCCTACGAAGC
The DNA here is from genome assembly GCF_021534965.1 of Muricauda sp. SCSIO 65647. Lineage (NCBI taxonomy): Bacteria > Pseudomonadati > Bacteroidota > Flavobacteriia > Flavobacteriales > Flavobacteriaceae > Allomuricauda > Allomuricauda sp. SCSIO 65647. The sequence continues at coordinate 268,312 of NZ_CP091037.1, read as the reverse complement.
ACGGTAAAACAAGTATACCATTCACATAGTTTCCAATTTAAGTACGGTGAACAAGGCTATGGGTATGTTTTTTTTGCAATATTAAACGTATTTTGTACATTTATTAATCCTGGACCGAAACACGGCCATTAAAAAACCAAACATACAATTAGTAATGAAAGTTATTTCCCTAATTTCATTGTGCCTGCTCTTATCGCTCTCCTGCAACAATACCAAAGAAACCGATGGTCGAACAGATGATTTGGAATCGGCCACTCTTTATTTGCAGAATCGCAGTCCTTTAAAACCAATGGCCTATCTAGAGCTTCCTTTGGGGAGTATCAAGCCCGAGGGCTGGCTGAAAGAGCAACTAAAGTATATGGCCAACGGTATGACCGGCAACCTCGATAGCATTTATCCCGAAGTGGTAGGGCCAAGAAACGGTTGGCTTGGGGGCGATGGCGATGGTTGGGAAAGGGGTCCGTATTGGATTGATGGCCTGTTGCCACTCGCCTATATCTTAGAGGACGAAGCGCTCAAGGAAAAGACGCGGCCATGGGTTGAGTGGGCGCTGAACAACCAGACTGACGAAGGGTATATCGGTCCCGTTCCTTTCGAAACCGAACCCGGGCCCGAAAGAGGATTGCAACGGGGCAATCGTAAAGACTGGTGGCCCAAAATGGTGATGCTCAAAGTTTTGCAGCAGTATTATGATGCGACAGGTGATGAACGGGTCATCGATGTGCTGACCAAATATTTCAAGTATCAGTTGAAAGAGCTTCCCAATAGGCCCTTAGACCATTTGACCTTGTGGGCGAACCGCCGCGGTGCTGATAACCTGCAGGTGGTGTACTGGCTCTACAATATTACAGGTGATGATTTTCTATTGGACCTGGGCGAGATCATACAAGAGCAGACTTTCCCTTGGACGACCATCTTTACCAACAAAGAAAATTACAATGACCCTACAACACCTTGGCACTACACCAAGTTGAAGAGATATCCCTTCGATTCTACCGAGATCAATGACTTGACCGTATCAAAGTTGGGGGGCATCCACACGGTCAATCTGGCGCAAGGGTTGAAGGCGCCCGTCATCTACTATCAAAAAAGCCATGAGCAGCATTATGTCGAGGCCGTAAAAAAGGCATTGAAAGATATCAAGAAATACCACGGACAGCCACAGGGTATGTATGGGGGCGATGAACCGCTTCATGGCACCAACCCGGTGCAAGGGGTAGAGTTCTGCTCGATTTCAGAGGGAATGTTCTCGTTAGAGAGCATCATCAAGATAACGGGCGATATGGAGTTTGCCGACCTACTCGAAAGAATTGCCTATAATGCATTGCCCCCACAGGCTTCTGACGATTTTACCACAAGGCAATATTTTCAGGCCGCGAACCAGATTGAATTGAGCGACCGATTGGAAACTTCGTTTCAAACCAATTCCCATAAAGGCACCGACTTTGTGTTCGGTACGCTTTCAGGCTACCCTTGCTGTACCACGAACATGCACCAATCATGGCCCAAGTTCGTACAAAACTTATTTTACGCGACCCCCGACGGTGGGGCGGCGGCCCTCATGTATGCGCCCGCTAAAGCCTCGCTGTTAGTGGCCGATAGCGTAAACTTGACAATAACCGAAACCACTGGCTTTCCTTTTAAAGAAAGTGTTGATTTTGAGTTCTCACTTGATAGGGTGGCCAGCTTTCCTTTTCATTTGCGCATCCCTTCGTGGTCAAAAAATGCAGAAATATTGGTAAACGGCAACCCGGTTGAGGTCTCAGCCGAAAACCAGATTGCCGTTATTGAACGACAATGGCAGAGCGGAGACAAGGTGACCCTGAAAATGCCCATGACCATCAAGACGTCTATTTGGCATGAATTCTCGACCGCCGTTGAAAGGGGCCCCTTGGTCTATGCCTTAAAGGTGACCCATGAAGAACGGAAAAAAGATAGGGGCGATATTTATAGGGAGTTCAATGAAGTCTATGCAACCAGTGATTGGAACTATGGTCTGATTCAATCTGAATTGGACAAGCTGCCAGAGTCTGCCCAAATCATTGAAAATGAGTGGGATGGCCGTTACCCATGGAATCTCGAAAATGCCCCGCTAGAGATTCGACTGACGGGAGTGAAGGTTCCCGAATGGAAGGAAGTCAATGGGGCACCTGTCTTTCCCGGTTTCTGGGATGGCTATTACTGGGACGGCGATTATGGTGAAGGCATCAAAAAAGAAAAGATAGTCTTGGTGCCCTATGGTTGTACCACCTTGCGGATCACAGAATTTCCAACATATAACCTGAAATAGTAGCGACATGGAAAAAAGAATGCTTTTTTTTCTGGCACTTTTGGTCATCTCAACGGTATCTGCACAATGGAAACCCGCTGGTGGGAAGATAAAGACCCCATGGGCCGCCCAAGTCAATCCAGAAAGTCCACTGCCCAAATATCCGAGACCAATTATGGTACGTACCGATTGGAAAAGCTTAAATGGACTCTGGGATTATGCCATTACCGATTACGGAAGCCAAAAGCCGCAAAAATTTGATGGTAAGATCTTGGTTCCTTTTCCCGTTGAATCCAGCCTTTCGGGAGTGATGAAACAAGTCGGTTCAGACAAGGAAGTTTGGTACGAAACAAGGTTTACGGTTTCTCCTGATTGGAGGGATGAATCCATTCTGTTGCATTTTGGAGCAGTTGACTGGAAAGCGGATGTGTGGCTGAACGATATTAAAATAGGTTCCCATTCGGGGGGGTATGCCCCGTTTTCTTTTGATATTTCCCCATTTCTGGCCTTAGAGAACCAGAAATTGACCGTAAGGGTCTGGGATCCCACCAGTGATGGTCCACAACCTCGGGGCAAACAGGTGAACGATCCGAAGGGTATCTGGTACACCCCCGTGACCGGCATTTGGCAGACTGTCTGGTTAGAGCCCGTTCCCGATACTCGTATAAATGCTTTAAAAACCACTCCTGATATCGATTTGAAGGCAGTAAAGGTTGCGGGTGATCTGCATGGGGCATTATATGGTGATATCATCGAAATTACGGTGTTTGATGGTCAGACCAAAGTGGCACATACAAGGGCTTCTGCCAGTGAAGAAGTAGAGGTAAAAATGAAAAATCAGAAATTATGGAGTCCTGAATCGCCCTTTCTGTATGATATGACCGTTCGATTGTTACGTAATGAACAGGTCGTGGATGAGGTAAAGAGCTATTTCGCCATGCGCAAAATTTCCACTAAGAAAGATGAAAACGGAATCATGAGAATGCAGCTGAACAATGAAGATTATTTTCAGTTCGGCACCTTGGATCAGGGCTGGTGGCCCGATGGACTTTATACCGCTCCGACAGATGAAGCATTGAAATACGATATCATCAAGACCAAAGAATACGGTTTTAATATGATTCGAAAACATGTTAAGGTCGAACCCCAGCGGTGGTATAGGCATTGTGATGAAATTGGTATGTTGGTTTGGCAAGATATGCCCAATGGTGACCGAAGCAACGGATGGCAGAACAAGAAAATGTTTGATGGCAATGAGTTGCAACGAACTCCCGAATCAGAAAAGATCTACAGAACCGAATGGCAAGAAATCATCGACTTTCTTTATTCGTACCCCAGTATAGTGGTCTGGGTACCTTTCAATGAGGCTTGGGGCCAGTTCAAGACTGAGGAAATCACCGCTTGGACCAAAAACCATGACCCCTCGCGCTTGGTCAATTCGGCCAGTGGGGGCAACCATATCAAAACAGGTGATATTTTGGATCTTCATAATTATCCTGAACCCGACCTTTATCTGTATGATGCAGATCGTGTGACGGTTTTGGGTGAGTATGGTGGTATCGGGCTGCCTTTAGAGGGTCACCTTTGGCAGCAAGGTAAAAACTGGGGCTATGTAAAGTTCAAAAACTCCAAAGAGGTGACCGATGAATACGTCAAGTACGCCCGTATTTTGAAAAAATTGGTGAACGGGGGCTTTTCGGCTGCCATCTATACACAGACAACGGACGTTGAGGGCGAGGTCAACGGACTGATGACCTACGATCGAAGGGTAGACAAGCTGCACGTCGAAACAGTACGGCAGGCCAATCGTGGGGTAATTGCGGTATTGAACGAAAAATAAAAACGGAATCATGCGATACGGGGGGGTACAAAAGGTAACCATGTTATATCTAACATTCTGGTTGTTATTCTCCTGCAACGAACAAAGGTCTTCCGTTTCAGTTCTGCAATTCGATGACTATGTTCATTATTTCAAAAAATTCAATGAAGATGACGATGAACTCTATCGGCAACACATACCGAATGATTCGGCCATAGCTTTTCTGAAAGCCAACATTCCGTTGGTCGATGTTCCAGATACCACTATTCAAAAGACCTATTATTTTCGTTGGTGGACGTTCAGAAAGCATCTCAAAAAAACACCGAATGGATTTGTGATCACCGAATTTCTGCCAAAGGTTTCTTGGTCGGGCAAGTACAATACGATCAATTGTCCTGCCGCTTACCACATTTACGAGGGCAGATGGTTAAAAAACGATGTGTATATACGGGACTATATCGACTACTGGTTAACAGAGGCCGATAACACCAGAAAATATAGTTTCTGGGCGGCCGATGCCATGTTCGGTTTTGCTAAAGTTCACAAAGACACGGTCTACTTGAAAAAGCATCTTGACCACTTGATCTCGAATTATCAAGAATGGGAGCGCGAACGGCGTGATGCCCCCGACCGCCTGTTCTGGCAGAATGACAATATGGATGGCATGGAACTCAGTGCCGGTGGCCGGATCATCAATGACGGCGAGGAAAAGTTCAGTGCCTTGGCGGCACGACCTACCATAAACAGCTATATGTACGGTGACGCAAAGGCCATTGCGACGATGGCTTCCCGTCTTGGACGTGATAGCGTTGCAAACATTTTTGATGAAAAAGCCGCCCAGCTGAAATATTTGGTTGAGCATCGTCTATGGAACGATTCTTTGAATTTTTTTTCACAGCTTCCGCGTGAGTACACCGAAAATGACAGGCCTATAGACATTCGCGAATTGATCGGTTATACACCTTGGTACTTCAATCTGCCCTCCGATGATCCAAAGTATAGTCTGGCTTGGTACAAAGTATTGGATACCGCCGCATTTTATGCGCCCTATGGGCTGACCACCGTAGAACGGTCGCATCCTTATTTTAAAATTAGCTATGAAGGCCACGAATGCCAATGGAATGGCCCATCATGGCCCTTTGCCACCACCCAGACATTAAAGAGCCTTTCCAATTTTCTGAATAACTACAAAAACAATGGCAGCCTGGCTAAAGATGCCTATTACAAGCTCTTGAACCAGTATGCCGCGGCACATGTGATCACTTGGGAAAATGGTGAATCGCAGATGTGGATAGACGAAAATCTGAATCCGTTTACGGGAGATTGGATTTCACGTACCCGATTGAAAGATTGGGGAAATGGAAATTGGTCCGATCAAAAGGGCGGACAGGAACGTGGAAAAGATTACAACCATTCGGGTTTCTGTGATCTGGTTATCAATGATTTGATAGGTTTCAAACCACAATGGGACGGTAGCATCGCACTACAGCCCTTGGTGCCCGATGATTGGAACTGGTTCTGTTTGGATAGAATACAGTATCAGGGAAAAGTGTTGACCGTTCTTTGGGATAGGGATGGATCTAAATACAACATGGGAAAAGGATACCAAATCATATACAATGGAAAGACCCTTTATCATGGAGATGAAGTTGCCCCTGTCAAAATATACGAATGAAAAAAACTAGGTGATGAAGAAAATAATTTATGTTTTGCTAGCAATTTCAATGGGTATAAATGCCCAGGATATAAAAGATCGAAATGCCCATTACATTACGAATCAGGCACCTTTGATTGCCCAACCCTATACGCATTTGCCTTTGGGGACCATAAAACCGAAAGGATGGTTGCACAAAATGATGAAGTTGCAAAGAGACGGATTAACGGGTAAGCTCGATAGTATCTACAGTTTGGTATGCGGCCCAACGAATGGTTGGCTTGGGGGCGAGGGCGATGGATGGGAGCGTGGACCTTATTGGCTAGATGGGTTGGTGCCCTTGGCATATATTTTAGATGATAAAGAACTAAAAGAAAAAGCACAAGAGTGGATTGATTGGAGCATTGAAAATCAAAGAGAGGATGGGTACTTTGGTCCCCGGCCCCTTGAAGAGGGGTATACCAAGATCAAGGGCGTGCAGCAGGGCAATCGCGAAGATTGGTGGCCCAAAATGGTTATGCTAAAGGTATTGCAACAGTATTATTCGGCCACAGAAGATAAAAGGGTATTGGAATTAATGCGACGTTACTTTAAGTACCAATTGAATACCTTGAAAGAGTATCCCTTGGGCCATTGGACCTTTTGGGGCAATAGGAGAGGAGCAGATAACCTAGCCGTGGTTTACTGGCTGTATAATAGTACCCAAGAAGACTATTTGCTAGACTTGGCCGAGTTGATCAATAAACAGACATATGATTGGACCTTGGCGTTTACAGATGGTAGGATCAACAAGGTAAATCCGCTTCCCCGATTGCATTGTGTAAATGTTGCTCAAGGCCTGAAGGCACCTTTGATCTACTATCAACATCATCCTGAACAGAAATATATAGATGCGGTCAAGAAAGGTTTGGCCGCCCTAAAAAAATCTCACGGATATGTTAACGGCATGTATGGGGGAGACGAACCGTTACATGGCAATGATCCGACCCAAGGCTCTGAACTATGCTCGGCCACCGAGATGATGTTTTCTTTTGAAAGTGTATTGCCGATTACAGGAGATGTCTATTATGCCGATTATTTGGAGAAAATTGCCTTTAACGTGTTGCCCACGCAACATGACGATGCTTTTTTAAGGAAACAATATTTTCAACAGGCCAACCAGGTTCAGGTAACGGATGATATCCGTAATTTTTTCAACGATGATTACGCCCGTATTGTCTATGGGGTTTTGACAGGATACCCTTGCTGTACCACGAACATGCACCAAGGGTGGCCCAAGTTTGTCCAGAACCTTTGGTACGCAACGGCAGACAATGGACTGGCAGCACTGGTCTATGGGGCTTCGGAAGTAAGGGCAAAAGTGGCTGACGGTATTGAAGTGTCTTTCAAAGAAGAAACACAATATCCTTTTGACGATACGATTACCTTTAAATTCAACGCCAATGAATCCGTGAAATTTCCGTTTCATCTCAGAATACCACTCTGGGCAAAAGATTGGAATATTTCAGTAAACAATAGCCCTACGGAAACCCAGATGAATAACAATGTGGTTGTTTTGGACAGGATTTGGGAAAATGGTGATGAGGTAAAACTGACCTTGCCCATGAAGGTTCGCACAAGCTCTTGGTACGAAAGGTCTGTAGGAGTCGAACGGGGGCCTTTGGTCTATGCCTTGAAAATGAAAGAACGATGGGAAGAGAAAAGTTCGGAAGAATTTCCACATTCATATTATGAAGTGTATCCAGAAAGCCATTGGAACTATGGCATTCTTGATGAAGCTATTGAGAAAAAAAGTTTTTCGGTTACGAAAAAGAACAAGGTGGCCGAAATGCCTTGGAATGTTGAAAACGCTCCCATCTCACTTAATGTGGCTGCAGCGCAATTGTCGAAGTGGAAACTTTATAACCATTCCGCAGGAAAGATTCCTGTCAGAAACAGGATTCCGAAGAGCGAATTACAGAAACAAGAAATAACATTGATTCCCTATGGGTGCACTACGCTGCGAATTTCGCAATTTCCTATAATCAATGTGTTGGAAAAATAGCAAGCAATATTCCGCTTTGATGGAATATTGCTAGGGCCATCGTTTTTTTGGTTTCTACCACATGGTGACCTTCTTGCACCTGTCTATAACCTTCTATGCTGTAAAGTCATGGCTTGCCTATGTTGAAGAAGTCTCTTGAAAGAGTATGGAGCATAGTACATTGGTTTACCTTTTCCCTACTTATTTTAGGAAGCTTTGACCCGAAACTGACCATTTTCTTGTGATAGGCAAAACAAGAATAACGCTTCCTATAAGTACAAAATTCTGAAAGGCAGTGCCCTAAAACGAATCTTGGCAACGACCAACAAATTGGCTTAGCCAGCACAATATTATCCTATTTTGATACAATTTTATCAAATGAGCGATAATTATAAGCGTATGTGAATTGAAAGATTATCTTTATGCTATTATTAAGCGTAATTATTACGTTTAATAATCAAACTATTAAACCACCTAACTATGGAGAATCTTTCAAAACTTAAGTTCTTTTCTGTTCGCTTACGTCCATTATCTATGGTTCTGTGCTTTTTATTGGCATATGGTACCTATGCACAAGAAAAGACAATTTCAGGTACGGTCACCGATGACCAGGGGCAGCCATTGCCCGGGGTGACCATACAGGTAAAAGGAACAACTACCGGTACGCAAACTGATTTTGATGGTAATTATAGTGTTATTGCCACATCATCTGACACGCTGATTTTTTCTTACATTGGTTTTGCCACACAAGAGATTGTTGTCGGTAACCAAAATACGGTGAATGCTGCCCTGCAAGAAGATGTTTCACAATTGGATGAAGTGGTCGTTGTAGCTTACGGTACGACCAAAAAAGCCGCCTTCACAGGTTCGGCATCCTTTATTGAAACAGAGCAAATTCAAGAATCAGCGACTTCAAATCTAGGTCAGGCGCTACAGGGCCTCAGCCCTGGTGTTCAGGTAATCTCGCAAGCGGGTAGACCTGGTGCCGACGCTGAGATCAACATTAGGGGCTTTACATCTTTGACCGGAAACGTTTCACCGCTCATCATACTCAATGGTAGCCCTTTTGAAGGTACGCTCAGTAGTATAGCACCAACAGAAATAGAAAGTATCTCTATTCTTAAAGATGCCTCTTCTACCTCGCTCTATGGTTCTAGAGCTTCAGGAGGGGTCATTCTTATTACCACAAAAAGTGGTACACCGGGCAAGACCCAGGTCAATTTTAGATATTCACTGGGCACATCTACTTTTGCCGTTAAATTGCCAAATAAATTAGATGCCGCAGATCAATATGAAGCTGTTTGGGAAGGGTTTTACTATGATAATCTGAACAGGGGACAAGATGATCAGACCGCAAGGGCAAACGCCTCGGCATCGGTGACCGATAGATTTTATCAAGCCCGACCGCACACAAACTTTTTGGGTCAAGATAGAATCTATAGAAGCAATTGGAATTTAGATGAACCTGTAGGGCTTAATGGTCAAATAAAACCAGAGGCTCGGTTACTATATGATTATGATTGGCACGACGTGTTCCAGCCAAAATTACGGCAAGAATATTCCATTGATGTTACTTCTGGTATTTCAGAGAATACCCGACTGTTTTTTGGGTCATCTTATTTAGATGATAAGGGTCAATATTTTAATCAAGATTTTAGAAGATGGTCTTCTAGGCTGAACATAAGTACCAAACTTGCCGATAGAATCAGTTTAGACGCCAATATGTTCTATGTGAGAACAGACCAAAACAACCCCGGAGAGTTTACCAGGGTCATCAGAACAATTCCTTCAGGCGTACATCCCTATGAATTCAACCATGAGACCGGAGAGTTCTTTACTGATGTTTTTGGCAATTTGGCCCTACAAAAAGGAGGTGGCGCCTCGTATTCAGGTCGTAGATTTTTCGGTGGCAGCAATCCTTTTGACTTTTCAATTGCCCCAGAAGAGCCCGACTCCTATGCTTTTGATATCAATAACACCAATCAGTTTATCAACAAGTTGGCACTGGGCATTGATTTGGCCAAGGGCCTGAACTTTACAACAAGTTTTATAGCCGACTATCAAATTTTTGAACGGCATCGATACATATCACCGGTTTCAGGTATTATTGAGGTTTTGGGGTCTTCCTTTAAAGCCAGCAATTCCAGAACAGCCTATACATTCAATAATATTTTAAACTATCAAAAGTCTTTCGGTGACCATAATTTTGAAATATTGCTAGGCCATGAAATGTATTCGCGCAATAGGGCCAACCTGTCAGGATCTGGAACCACCTTTGCAGTACCGGGCATATTTGAAATAGATGCCACATCTGCTGAACCTGCATCTTCATCAAATGAGGATAATTATAAATTGTTGAGTGGCTTTTCAAGAATCGCATATGATTACAACGACAAGATATATTTGAACGGAAGTTTCAGGGCAGATGGATCATCAAGGTTCGCATCTGAAAATCGTTGGGGCTATTTTTGGTCGGCTGGGGGCTCATACAGAATATCCCAAGAAGATTTTATGAAAGATTCGAAGGTGATCGATAATCTAAAACTTAAGGTTAGCTACGGTACCACAGGTAATGATGGAGATAATCTTTATGCATACCAAGCCCTTTACAATACCGGGTTCAATTTCTTTGAAAATTCAGGAGCTATAGAATCCAGGCTACCAACACCTGGGCTAATTTGGGAAAAGAATGCCCAATTCAACACAGGTGTTGAATTTGGGTTCTTTAACCGAATCAGGGGAAATATAGAATACTTTACCACAAGGTCAATTGATTTGTTGTCAAACCGCTCATTGCCACCTTCTTTCGGAATCGGTTCGGTTCAAGAGAATATAGGCGAGATAGAGAACAGGGGTATTGAGGTTGCTTTAGGGTTTGACATTTTTAAAAGGCCAAATTTTAATTGGACTTTGAATGTCAATGCCTCCCATTTCAAAAATGAAATCATTGAACTACCTGCCGGAGAAGAACTGAGGGGAGTTTTCAAATGGGAAGAAGGTCAATCGATTTATGATTATTGGCTACCGACTTGGGCCGGGGTAGATCCTGAGACCGGTGACAATACTTGGTTTGTGAATACATTTGACGATCAGGGCAATATAACCGGCCGAGAGGTATCCAATAACTGGAGCCAAGTCAATCAACAAGAAAATTTCGCTTATCAAGGCACGTCTATACCAGATATTTATGGTAGTGTCACCAATATTTTTAAGTACAAGGGCTTTGATTTGTCGGTAATGTTTTATTACAGTTTTGGTGGTTTGATGTTAGATACGGCCTGGCGTGAAAATACAGCCATGAGAAACGCTTTTGGTCTGATAGATTACTATAGGGACAATCACTGGACCCCCGAGAACAGAATAACCGATATTCCAAGGCCCTCTGTCAATAACCCCAATAACAGAAGAACAACCTCCCAATTTCTTTACAATAATGATTTTGTTAGGCTGAGGAATTTAAATATAGGGTACACTTTTCCTGAAGCATTCAACAAAGTTCTGAACATAAAAAGTTTTCGACTCTTTGTACAAGGAGACAATTTGATAACGTGGGGCAAGGCAAATGATAGGGGAACTGACCCAGAAATAGCAGGTTTTGACGGCACCAGTGATTATAACTGGGGGATCAGAAAAACAATTAATGGTGGAATCAACGTTCAATTTTAAAAAATCAAAATGAAAAAGCTTAAATATACAATTACGATTTTAGCATTGGTGTCGTTGAGCTTATCCTGTGAAGATTATCTTGACGAGCAACCAACGGTACAGGTTTCAGAAGAGCAGTTATTTCAAAATGTTTCGGGTCTCCAAGTTGTTTTGAACGGGATTTATAAGTTTCTTTTGACAGAAAGCAACGGCATGAATCTTGGTATTGCCGGTATGCAGATTTATAATCTAACGGCAACACCCGATCTGTGGGTGAGAAACATCGGGAATGCGTTCTATGAAAACAGTATTTTTTCTTCGGTACGGACCGAATCTGCAGGAACATTTTCCAGCCGTTTCTGGACGCATTATTATCAAGTGATCAACAATTGCAATATCATTTTATTGAACGTTGATTCATTTGCCCAAGAAGCCCCCGAGCAAGTGGCCGCGATAAAGGGTCAGGCACTTGCCCTGAGGGGATATGCCTATTTTCACCTTATAAGGTACTATCAACACCCATATAGCATTGCCAGAACCGCCCCTGGGGTACCCATTTACTTAGATAGGGCTTCTGCGGATAGGCCACAAAAAGATAGGGATACCGTAGAGGAAGTCTATGCACAGATTTTGGCCGACCTAAACGGGGCCTTGACAGAACTATCGGGTTTTGATAGACCAAGTATGGAATACATTGATTCTGATGTGGTCAATGGCCTATTGGCCAAAGTATATCTGACCATGGAAAATTGGGCCGAGGCTGAACAACATGCCAGCGCAGCTCGTACGGGCCACCCTCTAATGAGTGCAGAGGAATACACAGGAGGGTTTGACACTTCAAACGCCGAATGGATTTGGGGCTTTGGCCAAACCGAGAATGACAATATTCAAACGACCAACCTTTTTTCAAGATGGTTTTTTAACGGCCATAGACCTGCGGGCACCGTTTTTGGTGACGGTACCCTACGAATCAATGAAAGTTTTGTAAACCTGTTTGATGCCTCTGATATTCGATATCAATTTAGGTATATCGATGTGGGAGGAGGGCCACTTGAAACGGGTTGGACCTCCGATAAATTCAGGGATGACGGTAGTAACTATCTCGGCGATATGATTGTAATGCGTGGCGCAGAGATGCTTTTGATTGAGGCCGAAGCCCTTGCCCAGCAAGGCAGTACGGGCCCTGCATTGACATTATTGAACGAACTCCAAAACGCTCGGTCGGTTGAAACCCCAACAAGTACAATGGTTCAAGAAGATTTAATTGAAGCCATCTGGATAGAAAAACGTAAAGAACTATATTCAGAAGGACTTGTTTACTGGGATGTTCTAAGAAGGCAGATCGATTTGGTGAAGCTTGGCGCAGATGAAGGGGGAGATGCATTGGATCCGTTGGTAATTCCGGCAAGGGACAACCGTTTTATTTTGCAAATTCCAGATGATGAAATGAACTTTGGAGGTATTACCGTACAAAACCCATTAGATGGTATTTTCGGAGGATAAAAGACAAGTATTGGTTTGAGTTAGTTATATAATGTCCGGGGATATTTGGTAGGTTCTCCGGACATTTTTGGGCAATATATGTTTCGTTATGGCATGGAGCTATGAACGATTGGGTAATTGGAAGGCAAACCAACGAATTAAAAAATTATAACCGCGTCACCGTTAAATTGATAAAAAGGGCAATCACAATGAAAAGAAGACAATATTTTCTATTGGCACTGTTTATTACATTTTTATTCAGCTGTCAGCAAAAAAAAGAACCTGTTGAAAAGCAAAGTCCCAATGTGCTTTTTGTTCTGCTTGATGATTTGGGGTATTCAGACCTTGGCTGTTATGGAGGTGAAATAAAAACCCCGAACATAGATCGATTGGGCTATAACGGTTTGCGTTATGAAACCATATATAACTCAGCTCGCTGTTGCCCTAGTAGGGCGGCTTTAATGACCGGTTTGTATCCGCCCCAGGCAGGCATAGCCAACTTTACCACCAAGAAGCCCAAAAAAGACCTCGGGCCCGCCTATTTGGGGCATTTACGAGAAGATTGCGTCACCTTGGGCGAAGTGCTAAAGGCCAAGGGCTATGGTACGTATTATGTTGGCAAGTGGCATATGCACGAGAAAACAGATCCAGTTAAACGAGGTTTCGATGAGTTTTACGGCTATGATATGGGGTATGCCCAAGACCAATGGGATCCCAATGCCTACATACGCAAACCAGAGGGCAGGAAAAAAGAAATAGACAAACCTGAAGGAGAGTTTTATGCCACAGATATTTTCAATGAATATGCATTGGAATTTTTAAAGCAAGCAAAACAAAAAGAGGGTGAACCATGGTTTCTTTTTCTAGGGCATTCATCGCCCCATTTTCCGGTTCAAGCGCCAAAAGAAAGCATTGACAAGTATTTTGATGTTTATATGAAAGGCTGGGATGTAATTAGGGAAGAACGCTATGCAAACCTAAAAACCGTAGGTCTGATTGAAAATGAAAGCAGATGGTCGTTAACCGATAGGGCAATCGTACCTACCGACAGGGATATTGTCACCAATTATTTTTCTGGAGAGCAAAACCCAGCTTGGACTTCTTTAGACATTGACAGAAAACGTGACCTGGCCAGAAGAATGGCAACATTTGCCGCTATGGTAGAGCATGTTGACAAGGGTGTTGGTAAAATAGTTGACTATTTAAAAGAGACTGGCCAATACGACAATACCATCATTATGATAACCAGTGACAACGGTGCTTGCTTTGAATGGGGGCCTTTTGGTTTTGATGGCCCCTCAAGAAAAGGTATTACCACCTTGCACAAGGGAGATAGCCTGAATATGGTTGGCCAGAACGGTACGCACTCTTCGTATGGAAGTGCTTGGGCAAATATGAGCAACACTCCCTTAAAACTTTACAAACATTTTACGCATGAAGGTGGCGTTGCCTCGCCACTCATAGTGCATTGGCCTGACCAAATTAAAGACAACGCGGGAAGTTGGATAAGGGAAAGAACCCATTTGATCGACATCATGCCGACCTTGTGTGATATTACAGGTGCAGAGTACCCAAAAACCTTTAATGGTAAGGCCATTCAAGATGTGGAAGGTGTGAGTTTGGTCAATACATTTAAAAATGAAGCATTGGACGAAAGACCCATTTACTTCTCCCATTTTGGGGCCAAAGCAGTGGTCTTGGGAGATTGGAAAGCGGTATGGGGAAAACAAATGCCCTACGAAATAAAGTGGGAGCTATACAACTTAAATGAAGATCGTTGCGAAACCAACGATCTTGCAGACCAATACCCTGAAAAAGTGGAAAAACTGGCGGCGATGTGGCAAGAGTATTCCGATAGGGTCGGACTTTAAATCAAATTTGATACGTTGAAAAACCGGATGCTCAATATATATAATGCAACGATATAGAACACTTAAGAAAACGATTCTTTTTTTGGGCATTGCCTTGTTTTTGTCGTGTATCCAAAAAAAGCATGAAAAGAATGGGCAGTTGGTAGACAAAAGACCCAATATTCTTTTTATCACTACAGATTATACGCGTGGAAGCGATTTAGAGTATCTGGGGCGACCACTTCGTATGCCTGTGCTGCAAGATTTGATCGCCAATGGGGCCGTTTTTACAAAGCATTCCTCGGTTAGTCCTATTTGTATGCCGGCCAGGGCATCGATAGTTACCGGTTTGTACCCGCATACACATTCTTTATGGGACAACAGGGCAATTTCAGTAAAAAAACCGAATTGGCCTTTCTTGACCCGTGACTTACAAAGCGCCGGCTATACCACACTGGGTATAGGAAAAATGCATTTCCACCCTTTTCAAGAAGATTACTATTATGATCATCGGGTCACTTTGGAAGGAAAAGACAGGGATTATCGCGATGACGATTACGAGAAGTATCTCGAGGCCCAAGGAACCAGCCGTAAAGCGTTGAGAGCTGCCTATTCGTCAACCGGCCGACCAAGGGGGCAGGATTTTTACCCTTGGCCAGCTGATGAAAAATTGCACCCTGATTATTTTGTTGGAGAGGCTGCCGTTGATGCGATCAAGAGCGGAGAAATCACAGCTGAAAAGCCCTGGTTTATGTGGGTTTCGTTCACCGGGCCCCATAATCCTTGGAATCCCCCAAAGCGTTTTTTCGATAGGTATTCCGATTTGGATAAAATTCCGGATGCCCTATTTACAGAAGGTGAACTGATCGATAAACCAATTGAATACAGCAGGCATAGATATGGCTATGGGGGTAACCTGATGCAGCATTATGATTCATTGCCAAAAAATGAACAAGAGAAACTGCGCAAACAGGTAAAAGCAGGTCATTTTGCCAGTTTGACTTTTATAGATGAACAAATAGAAAGGGTATTGTTTGAATTGGGGCAAACTGGAAAATTGGAGAATACAATCGTTGTATTCACATCAGACCATGGTAGCGCCTTGTTTGATAACGAAATGTTGCACAAAGGATCATCATTTCCAACACAATCCCTGGTGCCCATGGTGGTATGGAGACCGGGGTTGGTAAAGCAAGGAATACGCGAGGGTTTCACCTCTCATGTCGATTTGTATGCTACGTTTATGGAATTGGCCCAGGGAGAAATACATCCCATGGCAAATGGCAAAAGCATGCTGGGCATGCTTACCGATGATAAAGAGGTGATCAAAGACTTTGTGGTCATCGAAAGCACATTGGTAACTTCTTTGATGAACGACCGTTGGCTTGTTGGGTTTCATCACGTGGCCAAAGAGATTGAATTGTACGATTTGAAAAAAGACCCCATGTGCCATACCAACATAGCAAGCGACCCCGAAACCCATTCGATAATTGCAGAATTGCAAGAAACTTTGGTACAATGGCGTAGAGAGCAGAATCCAGGGCTTATCATCGGTGATGACCCCTTGCATTGGAATTTGGAGGTTTTGGGCGATGCAGAAAAGCTAGAGAGTTTACGAAAGAGTTATATCAAGGCGTACAATTACCTGACCACGCTAGATGATAGTGATCCCGGCATAGTAGGCAAAAAGGCCAAAGCCATTGTACAACAGATCGACAATTAAAAAATTGAATATAAAAAGGTGGTTAGAAATAGCCCAACACTAAAATGACAGCACCGAAGATAAAAATAGCGATTGCACTTCTGGTCTTACTATTGGCGGCATGTCATAAAAAGCAAGAGCGGCAGCAAGAGGATCTACGCCCCAATATTGTTTTGATTATGTCAGATGACATGGGCTATTCCGATATTGCTCCCTATGGTGGTGAAATCGATACGCCCAATCTACAATGGCTGGCTGATAATGGGGTTCGTTTCACCCAGTTTTATAATACGGCAAGGTGTTGTCCGACGAGGGCGTCTTTGATGACGGGCTGTTATCCTTATCAGGCAGGGATCGGTTTGATGACGCAGGCTCCCGGTGCCCCTGAGGCCAGTGATTTGGGTGTTCCTGAATACCGGGGTGTTTTGGGCAAAAATGTGGTGACCATAGCAGAAGTATTAAAAAGTGCTGACTATCGCACGATAATGACAGGGAAATGGCACCTGGGTATTTCAGAAAAAGAATATTGGCCCAAACAAAGAGGTTTTGATGAGTTTTATGGTTTGGTACCCGGTGCGGCCAATTATTTTAAACCTGAATATCCCAGGGGCATAACCGAAGGTAATGATACCATCAGCATAACCGACGAATCGTTTTATACTACCGATGCCTTTACCGATAAGGCCATCGAATACATAAACCAAGACAATACCAGTCCCTTCTTTTTATATATGGCTTACAATGCCCCCCATTGGCCCATCCAAGCGCCTAAGGAAGATATTGAAAAATATAGGGGCAAATATTTGACGGGATGGGACGAGTTGCGAAAAAAAAGGTACCAACGAATGATGGAAATGGGCCTTATCGACAAAACCTGGAAACTATCTAAAGAAGATAATGTACCATGGGATTCCTTGTCTGTTGAAAAACAAATTGAAATGGATTATCGTATGGCCATCTATGCGGCCATGATCGATAGAATGGACCAAAATATTGGTAAGTTGTTAGATAGCCTCAAATCAAACCAAATGTTAAACAATACCATTATCATGTTTATGAATGATAACGGTGCCTGCGCCGAAGGTGGCATGTTGGGGTGGGGCAAAGAGGAACAATTGGGCACGAAAGAGGGCTATTATTTATCATACGGCAGGGCTTGGGCCAATGCTTCAAACACGCCTTTCAGAAATTATAAGCATTGGGTGCATGAAGGAGGCATTGCCACCCCATTGATAGTCTATTGGCCTAAAGGTTTGGATAAAAATCAACAGGGCAAAGTAATCGATCAATATGGCTTTGCCCCTGATATCATGGCCACTTGTTTAGATTTGGCGGGTGCTGAGTATCCTAAAGAATTCAAGGGCAATACAATTGAACCGATGGTCGGGAAAAGTATATTGCCCGCACTTGCCATAGAAAGTTCACCTATTCACGATGAACCTATTTTTTGGGAACATCACGGTAACAAAGCCGTTCGATTGGGCAATTATAAGTTGGTCTTGGATAGGGCAACGAAGGATCAGCAGCCATGGGAACTTTATGATTTAGCTACCGATAGAACCGAAACAGACAATTTGATAGTTGAAGAAGGCGATGTAGCAAACGAAATGATCGATTTATATAATAATTGGACCAAAGAAATGGGAGTCTTGGACTGGCCAGAAGTTCAAAAATTGATAAGACAAAAACGAGAAGAATTAAAAAATAGGGATTCAAACAAAAGTTGATTATGGAAAGAAATAATAACAAGAAAGATTTGGGGTTGGTGATGGTTGCGGCTGCACTTCTACTAACATTTCTCAGCAGTTGCAAAGAAGAGAAGCAAACGTCGTTTTATCCTATCAAACCGGTTGCTTTTACCGAAGTTGAGATTACCGATGAATTTTGGAGGGAACGGATGGAAACCAATCGCAAAGTGACCATCCCAATTGCTTTTCAACGAAGTGAAGAAACAGGAAGAATAAAAAATTTTAAGGTTGCGGGCGGACTTGAAGAGGGTACGTTCAACACTCGCAGAGGTTATGACGATTCTGATGTCTTTAAGGTTATGGAAGGTGCAGCCTATTCATTAAGTCAACACCCAGACCCCGAATTAGAAAAGTATTTAGACACTTTGATCAGTTATGTGGCGGCAGCCCAAGAAGACGATGGGTACTTGTTTACCGTAAAGACCATCCACGGTGTATCTGACGAACATAGAGATGCCAAATTACCAAAATGGGTGAGTGTTGAAACAGATGGCTCGCATGAGCTTTATAATTTGGGGCATATGTACGAAGCAGCTGTGGCCCATTACAGGGCAACGGGTAAGCGTAGCTTTTTGAATATCGCCATAAAAAGTGCCGATTTGGTCGATGAGGTTTTCGGCTGGGGAAAACTGGAAGAGGTTCCTGGGCATCAAGAAATTGAAATAGGTCTGGTAAAACTTTACGAAGTAACAGGCGAGAAACGCTATTTAGACCTTTCAAAATTCTTTTTGGACAAGCGAGGGGAAAAGCCAGGTAAGGGTACGTACAACCAAACCCATAAAAAAGTAGTCGATCAAGATAAAGCGGTGGGGCATTCCGTAAGGGCCGTTTACATGTACGCTGGTATGGCAGACATGGCAGCACTCTCAGGCGATAATGCGTATGTGGAGGCGATGGATAAATTATGGCATGACATTGTTGACACCAAACTGTACATAATCGGGGGTATTGGAGCTGCTGGTGGGCACGAAGGTTTTGGAGACCATTACGAGTTGCCCAACTTTAGGGCCTATAACGAAACCTGTGCCGCCATTGCCAATGTTTTTTGGAATCAGCGTTTGTTTCTTACCCATGGCGATGCCAAATATGCCGATGTTTTAGAACGCTCTATGTACAACAACGTACTTTCTGGAGTGTCTTTAAGTGGTGATAAGTTCTTTTATCCGAACAGGCTAGAATCTAGGGGCACCACGGTTAGAAGCGAATGGTTCAATACCTCATGCTGCCCATCGAACGTTTCGCGTTTTTTACCTGATGTTCCAGGATATATTTATGCATATGATGATGCAAGCATCTATGTGAATCTGTTTATTTCCAGCAAAACCAATATTTCAATGAGCGGTAATGAGGTTGCCCTGGTCCAAAACAGTGATCTACCTTGGTCTGGAGATGTTGGCTTTGAGGTCAATCCAAAGAAAAGCAAGCCATTTGCGTTAAAAATGAGAATACCCGGTTGGGCTTCAGATAGTCCTGTGCCATCTGATTTATATACCTTCAAATCACCCCTAAAAGAAAAAACAGTGATCAAGGTCAATGGTGAAGTTGTTGAATACACCGTAGACAAGGGTTATGCCGTGGTGCAACGAACTTGGGATCAAGGCGATAAGGTTGACGTAGATTTCCCCTTTGAACTGCGTGTCGTGGAATCACATCCGAATATTATCGAAAACAAAGGCCGTGTGGCGTTTCAAGTAGGTCCTATTGTATATTGTGTCGAGGGTAAGGATTTACCGAATGAAGAGGCTGGCAATATTATGATCGATGACACACAAGAATTTAAATTGAAGTATGAAGAGAACTTGCTAAACGGTGTAACAACGATCAATGGAGAGGCAACATATTTTGAAGCAACAGAATCTTCAGGACTTAAGGAAGAAAAGATACCTTTCAAGGCCATTCCTTACTATGCATGGGCCAACCGTGGCGGAAGCGAAATGATGGTATGGATTCCGAATGAAAAACAAGCGGTATTTCCAGAACCCATTGCCACCAAGGCCAACAGGGCCAAGTTGACCACTTCAAAAACGGTCAGAACCGGCTCTTTGTACGTGGTCAATGATTCATACAAACCCGATATGTCCAGTTCGATTGAGGCCACCCATTTTAATTTCTGGCCGTTAAAAAATTCAACCGAATGGATCGATATGACTTTTGATCGACCCACCACGGTATCAGAAAGTACGGTTTATTGGAAGTACGAAAAAGTGGGCACCAAATTTCCAAAGTCATATAAACTGTATTACAGATCCAATGGTGATTGGAAAGAGGTCAAAGTAAAAGATTATCCTATAAATCAGGATGGAGAACCGAGTACCATCACCTTTAGAAAAGTAAAGACTCCGGCATTGCGCTTAGAGATTGAACAGGGTGATACACAGGCAGGACTTTACGAATGGGAAGTTAATTAACCAAAGAAGCATGGCGATATTTCAGAAAACCATATTCCTTTTGAGCTTTGTTGCAATCTTTGCGGCTCGCGCGCAGGCACCACGAAACAGCCACTATATCACCAACCAAGAACCGCTCGTCGCGCAACCGTATTCGGTCTTGCCCATTGGCGACATCAAGCCCAAAGGTTGGCTATTGAAGATGTTGGAGTTACAAAGGGATGGGCTTACCGGCAACCTCGACAGTGTCTATTCAGTAGTGGCTGGTGACAACAACGGTTGGTTGGGCGGTACGGGCGATAGTTGGGAACGTGGCCCCTATTGGCTTGACGGCCTCACACCGTTGGCCTATTTGCTGAACGATGAAAAACTGAAGGCGAAAGTACGGAAATGGGTCGATTGGAGCATTGAAAATCAACGTGATAACGGATATTTTGGACCATTTCCATTCAAAGAAGATACACCTATCATAAAAGGCACACAGCAAAAGATGAGTGAAGATTGGTGGCCCAAAATGGTAATGTTGAAAGTGTTGCAACAGTACTATTCGGCAACTAACGATGAGCGGGCACTTACGTTGATGCATAGGTATTTTAAATATCAATTGAAAGAATTGCCCAACACGCCTTTAGATAAGTATACGTATTGGGCCGGTAGAAGGGGGGGCGATAACCTTCAGGTGGTTTATTGGTTGTACAATATCAGTAAAGAACCTTATCTGTTGGAGCTCGGTAAGTTGATACACGGGCAGACCTATGATTGGACCGGTACCCTTTCGGGTGATATGCTGGTACAATCAAATCCGTATGCACCCTTGCACTGTGTGAATGTGGCCCAAGGCCTCAAAGAGCCCGTGATTTTCTACCAACAAAGTAAAGATTCGGTTCATTTGATGGCGCCCTATAAAGGGCTTGAGTCGCTCAAAGCTGGTCATGGTTTTGCCAACGGCATGTATGGGGGAGATGAGGCACTGCACGGCAATGACCCCACCCAAGGGTCAGAATTTTGTTCGGCGGTGGAGATTATGTACTCTTTTGAAAGTATGCTTCCGATAACGGGCAATATGTACTATGCCGATTACCTTGAAAAGATCGCCTTCAATGTGCTGCCGACACAACACGATGACAACTTTACAAAAAAACAATACTTTCAACAGCCCAACCAGATCAAGGTGACCCATGAGTACCGCAATTTTGATTGTGAGTATGGTGGTAGCAGTACATTGTACGGTACCTTGACAGGGTATCCGTGTTGTGTCTCCAATATGCACCAAGGTTGGCCAAAACTGGTTCAGAACCTGTTTTATGCTACTGCCGATAATGGCATTGCGGCCTTGGTTTATGCACCTTCAAGTGCTATGGTCAAAGTGGGCGATGGTGTTGAGGTCGAGATAGAGGAAACCACAAACTATCCTTTTGAAGATACGATCAGATTTGTGGTAAATCCTGCTAAAAAGGTAACTTTTGGTTTTCAGCTTAGGGTACCGCAATGGTGTTCAAATCCAAAAATACTGGTCAACGGTAAGACGCAAAAATTTACCATAAACAATGGAACCGTTACTTTGAGAAGAGCTTGGAAAAAGGGAGATGCCGTTGTACTTCAGTTTCCTATGGAGGTAACGACCTCACGTTGGTATGAACGTTCCATAGCCATAGAAAGGGGCCCACTGCTATATGCTTTGAAAATCGATGAAGAATGGGCAGAAATCAAAAAAGACAGGTGGGAAGATACGTTTTATGAGGTGTACCCCAAATCTGCTTGGAATTATGGCATACCAAAACGGGTGTTGATGGAAAATGACTTTACCGTTGAAGTACGGGGGTTAGAAAGTAACATGCCCTGGAATTTAGAGAATGCCCCTATTTCAATCTATACCACGGCCAAATTGGTCCCGCATTGGAAAGAGTACAATGGCAATACAGGAAAGCTTCCTGAATCGCCTTGGCCCCATCGCGAATTGGGTACAGAAGAAGAAAAAATTGAGTTGATACCATATGGTTGCACAACGCTGCGTATTTCGCAGTTTCCAGAAGTGGACATCCATAAAAAATACTGACAAACAAAATCTGATTTAAATTATGGGATTTCAGTTCAGGATTACCCTTGTTAAGCTCATCGATGGTTGTATGGCATTCTTGCACGGTTGCAAAAAGGGAAGAATCCAAAAAGAAAAGATCCGACATCGTTTATGCGATGGCGACCATTTATGGCCCCATATGCTGGAATTTTTAGGCAAGTACAGCATCATTACGGCAAATTTCGATAAAATGGTTGAAGCAAGACTTGATTGGTGGGCAATAAGAATGTCTTATGCCTACAAGCGGTGATCTAAAAAAAGAACAAATGTGAAGTTAAGACCCTTAGTTTTTATTTTTTCCCTGTTTTTCTTCAGCTGCCAAGAGGTCAAAAAAGAGTTTGCCGAATCTGCTGAAAGGCCCAATATTGTTTTGATTTTGGCCGATGACATGGGCTATTCTGACCTGGGTTGTTTTGGAGGTGAAATACCCACCCCCAATATTGATAGCCTTGCCTATGGCGGGCTTCGATTCGTACAGTTCTACAACACCGCCAGATGCTGCCCATCCAGGGCATCATTGTTGACAGGGTTGCACCCGCATCAGACCGGATTGGGCGGCATGACCGGTCATATCACCAAATATCCAGGATACCAAGGTGAGATATCGAACAATTGCGTGACCTTGGCCGAGGCATTGAAATTGGCGGGTTATAAAAACTATATGACTGGCAAATGGCATTTGACAGGGCGTTTGAAAGACTCTACGAACTGGCCTTTACAGCGTGGTTTCGATAATTTTTTTGGGTCGATAAATGGAGGGGCAAATTTTTTCCATCCAAATGGCTTGCTCATGGGCAATGAATTGATTGAAGCAGGAGAGAATTTTTACTATACGGATGAAATAGCGGCCCAAACCAATAAATTTTTGACCCAGCACAGAAATAATAACGGTAATGTGCCCTTTTTTATGTACACGGCCTTTACTGCACCGCATTTTCCACTTCATGCGCCAGATTCGTCCATTGCCAAGTTCAAAGGGAAATTTGATGAAGGCTGGGATGTGCTGCGGGAAAATCGCTTCGAGAGAATGAATCGGCTTGGTATCACCAGAACGAACCATAGGCTTTCCCAAAGAGACCCAGAGGTGCCATCTTGGAATGATGAAACAAACAAAGAATGGGAATTAAGACGTATGGAGGTCTATGCTGCACAAATATACCATATGGATAGGGCCGTTGGGAAAATTGTCGCCAATCTGAAGGCCATGGGGGTATATGAAAATACCTTGATCATGTTGCTCTCAGATAACGGCGGATGTGCAGAAAATATCACAATGAAATGGTACAATTTCGTGACTGATCGGTTTGGGGGCAGCTATACGCGGCAAGGTGATTCTCTTTTGGTATCAAATGACCCAAAAGTGATGCCGGGCCCCGAAAGAACTTTTCAAAGCGTGGGAAAGTCATGGGCAAACCTTCAAAACACACCGTTTCGAAAGTACAAGCATTACACCTTGGAGGGAGGTATGGCCACCCCATTGATCGTACATTGGCCGACCAGAATTAAACGGAGCGGTAAAATTGTTCGGCAGCCTTTTTATCTTATTGATATGATGCCCACGCTTCTTGAAGTGGCCCGAGCCGAATACCCCCATGAATACAAGGGTAACAATATCATACCCGCCAAAGGGGTAAGTATGGTGAAGGCCCTTGAGGGTGACAAGACATCCATTGCCCGAAAAATGTATTGGGAGCATGCAAATAATAAGGCAATTCGTGAAGGCAACCTAAAACTGGTAATGACCGGTTCAGGGGTTTGGGAGCTTTACGACCTTAATGAAGACCCGGTTGAAGAGAACGACCTAGCGCACCGATTCCCGGAAATTGTTGATAAAATGGAAAAAGAGTGGAATGACTGGGCATGGAGGGCAAGAGTATATCCTAAAAAAGGGATGGAAGAACATAACGATTAAAAACGAATATTCATGGGAAGAGCTTGTTTTTTTGCGGTTTTAATTTTGTTGCTGTCTTGCAAGACGTCAAACAAAGAATCGGACGAGGCATTTGTTGGGCGGCCAAACATAGTATTGATACTGGCCGATGATATGGGCTATTCAGACCTGGGAAGCTATGGGGGCGAAATCAGCACCCCTAATATAGATAGTCTGGCCTATGGAGGCATACGGTTCACCAATTTCTACAATGCCGCCAGATGTTGCCCGACCCGGGCAAGTTTGTTGACGGGTGTCTATCCACACCAGGCTGGGGTAGGTCGAATGGTCTATGGCGATTATGGGGGCGCTTATCAAGGATTTTTGAACAGAACCTCTGTGACCTTGGCCGAAGTGTTGAAAGAAGCGGGGTATAAGACCATGATGTCGGGCAAGTGGCATGTAGGGCACAAAGAATCCCAGCAATGGCCGACAGGTCGTGGTTTTGACCGATTTTATGGCATCAACATCCATGTAGACAGCTACTGGAAGGTATTGAAAAACTGCGATGTGTATTTAGACGGAAAACTGCACATACCCGCAACCGATGATCCCAAGAACGATTTACATCCTGAACAAGATTGGTACACTACCGATGTGTTCACAGATTACGGCATACACTTCTTGAACCAAGAAGTGGCCGAAGCACAAGATGGTGACCGACCGTTCTTTCTCTATATGGCGTACAATGCGCCCCATTTTCCGCTCGAAGCACCCGATGATGATATTGCCAAGTATCAGGGAAGATATATGGAGGGATGGGATAAGCTTCGTGAAGAAAAGCATAGGCGAATGAAAGAAATGGGCATTGTTCCGCCACATACCATACTGTCACCACCCGATAATGTCAAATGGGATTCACTGTCGATCGAAGACAGGGAGAACCTAGATTTCAGACGGGCCATCTATGCCGCCCAAATTGACCGGATGGACCAGAACATTGGTCGTCTGGTGGCCCACCTAAAGCAAATCGGTGAATACGAGAACACATTGATCTTGTTCTTGTCAGACAATGGCTGTTCTGCAGAGACCGATATGTTCGGCATGAATTGGGATAAATATAAGAGGCACAATTACGAGGTATGGAAAGAAGAAAGCGGTTGGTCGGTAAGCCAAGGGCAAGCATGGGCCAATGTGAGCAATGTTCCCTTTAGGCGTTATAAACGATATACGCACGAAGGGGGTACGGCCACGCCTTTGATAGCCCACTGGCCAAAGAAGATACAGACAGGGGGCGGTATCAATACCGATACAGGGCATATAGTCGATATTATGGCCACCCTGGTAGAAGTGGCCGAGGCCGACTACCCCCAACAGTACAACGGTAACCAAATCACCTCCCTAGAAGGAAAATCATTGCTGCCCCTGCTGGAGAATGATCAACGTGAAGGCCATCAGTATATTTTCTGGGAGCATTTGGGACATAGAGCGGTAAGAAAGGGAGACTGGAAATTGGTCGCGGTCAACGCCCAACCTTGGGAGCTCTACCATCTTGGGGAAGATCCCACTGAGCTGAACAATTTGGTCGATGAGCGACCTGAGTCGGTCGAAGAATTGCAAAAGGCCTATTTTGCCTGGGCAGAAAAGACAGGAGTACGTGAAGTACCGTTAAAAAAAGAATAAGGCTTTGTTGCAAGAGCGCAAAAACAAAATGGATGTTTGAATTGTTTCATCATACCTACATATTAAAGCAAATAATGTAAACCATTAACTATGAAATTTCAATGGAAAGGCGTGATGCCCGCGGTAACCACCAAGTTCACCGAAGACGACAAACTAGATGTAAAAATGTTTCAAAAGAACATCAAGGCACAGCTAGATGCAGGTGTTCACGGAATTGTTTTGGGGGGATCTCTTGGAGAGGCCAGTACCCTTATGGAAGACGAAAAAGAACGACTGATCAAAGAGACCGCTGCCATTGTATCGGGCCGAATACCGGTGATAATGACCATTGCCGAACAAGCTACCAAACTGGCGATAAAAGCGGTTCAAAGTGCTGAAAAAAGCGGAGCTGATGGTTTGATGGTCTTACCACCGATGCGATACAGGGCCACAGATAGGGAAACGATTGTCTATTTCAAGGAAATAGCGAAGAACACAAATCTGCCGATAATGATCTACAACAATCCGGTCGATTATAAGATCGAGGTCACGCCCGATATGTTCGAAGAGCTTTTAGAAATGAAGAACATCGGTGCGGTCAAAGAGTCGACACGCGATGTCATCAATATAGGCAGGTTGCGAAACAAATTTGGTGACCGCCTTAAAATCTTGACCGGGGTCGACCCTTTGGCGTTAGAGAGCCTACTGCTTGGGGCCGACGGCTGGGTTGCGGGCTTGGTATGCGCCTTTCCGGCAGAGACCGTGGCCATTTATGAGCTGGCGAAAGTAGGAAAGGTGAAAGAGGCCACGGAAATCTATCGATGGTTCCTTCCTCTACTTGAACTTGATATAAGTCCACAATTGGTGCAAAACATTAAGCTGGCAGAGGTCGCTACGGGCATAGGTACCGAGAATGTCAGACCCCCACGGTTAAAACTGGAAGGGGCAGAACGGAAAAGGGTACTGGAGGTTATAGAAAAGGGACTGAGGTCAAGACCTGAACTGCCCAATTATAAAGCGCTGGTAAAGCCCCATGCGTAAATGGAAGCTAACCTGAACAATGATGTAAAACACGCTTGCTGCCTTTGCTAAAAGCCCAGACATTGGTGTTGTTTCACTGATTGGGGAAAGATAAAAAATGACCAAAGGTGAAATTAAAAAATTGAGGGATATGATTACTGGAAAAAACTATGTAGGAAACAACCTTTCAGCCAAGGGAAGCAAAACATACAAAACGTTCAACCCAAAATTGAATCTTGAAAATCAGCATGTTTTTGTAGAGGCTTCAGAAGACGAAATAGACGGGGCAGTGGCCTTGGCCCAAAAGGCCTTTGAGACGTACCGCAATGTGCCCGGGCCAAAAAAGGCCGCTTTTATAAGGGCCATAGCAGACAACATTCTTGACTTGGGCGATGATCTTATCGAGACCTATTGTTTCGAAACGGGTTTGCCTAAAGGGCGTGCTGAGGGCGAAAGGGGGCGCACCATCTTTCAGCTGCGAAGTTTCGCCGATTTGGTGGAAGGGGGCAGTTGGGTCGAAGCAGCGATAGATACGGCCTTACCAAGCAGAACCCCGGTACCAAAACCAGATTTGCGAAAAATGAACATTCCCATTGGCCCCATAGTGGTATTTGGGGCAAGCAATTTTCCCTTGGCATTTTCAACGGCCGGTGGTGATACGGCGTCTGCACTCGCCGCCGGATGCCCGGTCGTGGTAAAATCCCATCCGATGCATGCCGGTACGGGCGAATTGGTCGCTTCGGCCATTGTGAAAGCCGTGGAAGAAACGGGAATGCCAAATGGGGTCTTTTCAAATTTGAACAGCTCGGGCATTGAAGTGGGCAAACGGCTGGTGCAGCATACGGGCGTGAAAGGGGTAGGTTTTACGGGCAGTACACGTGGGGGCAGGGCCCTTTACGATCTCGCTGCAAAACGCGAAGAACCTATTCCTGTTTTTGCCGAGATGGGCAGCATCAATCCGGTGGTGGTACTTCCTGATGCAATGCGAAAGAAGGCCGATCGGTGGGCAGAGGCCTACGCTGGTGCCATTACATTGGGTTCGGGACAGTTTTGTACCAATCCCGGTCTTCTACTTGGCATCAAAGGGGATGCGCTGGCCAACTTTATCAAACAATTGGGCAATGCAATTGTAAAGATGGAACCTTCGTGCATGCTTCACCCCAATATTGTAGAAGCGTATGAGAGCGGTAAGTCACAGGCCATGGCGCAACCAGAATCGACCCTTGTGGTCGATTATGATGGCGAGGCAGGGGCGAACCATGCCCGACAGGCCATTATTACCGTTGAGGGCAAAGCCTTTTTGGAAAACCCTACGTTGCACCATGAAGTATTCGGACCTTTTTCAATGGTGGTGCAATGCAATGATGCCTCCCAAATGGAAGGGATTCTATCAAAACTTGAAGGCCAACTGGTAGGTACCGTCATCGCTGAGGGTGGTGAGGCAAAAAACTATCATGGGGTAGTGGAGGCCCTCAAAAACAGGGTTGGTAGATTGGTTTTCAATGGGGTGCCCACAGGGGTCGAGGTGTGCCCTTCGATGACCCATGGGGGGCCCTATCCGGCTTCAACCGATAGCCGGTTTACGGCGGTGGGCATCGATGCCATAAAAAGATGGGTGCGCCCTGTAAGTTATCAAGACTGGCCCGATGAACTGCTGCCGGTTGAATTGCAGAATGAAAATCCACTGGGCATCCATCGATTGATCAACGGTGAATGGAGCATCATAAAAATCTAGAACCATGCGATTGACATCGACACTTTTTTTCCGTATGCAGATTATTATTTTGGTGGTGTTGACCTTACACTCATGCCGGCAAGGGGTAGGGCACGATGCCACTACGAGGCTCTCAGAGGTCATTCAATCGGTCGGTGATTTTTCGTTATATGATAGTAAAGAATATCCATTGGGTATCAGTGCAGATAGCATAAAGCAGAGACAAGCTCTTTTTGCCAAGGAAACCTTGGGGTATTTGGCAGATATCGATACATCGCAACTTTCTGAGACGGATCAAATTTCCCGGCAATTGCTACAATTCAAATTGCAGAACCAAGTTGATGCGTATGAATTCAATATGCACTTGAACCCCATTCAGGCCGATCAGGGCTTTCATTTGAACTTGAATTACCGCATCAAGCCCATTTTGAGCCGCAAAGATGCTGTGGTTTATTTGAATTTGCTCAATGATATACCCCGTTTTGTCGAAGAGCATTTTGTGCTGATGCGCAAGGGGGTTGAAATGGGAATTTCACAACCCAAAATCATTTTTGAGGGCTACGGGAGTACCTATCACCAGCACATTGTTAATGATTATCGCGATAGCCAGTTCTATGCGCCGTTCAAGCGATTGCCTGATGTACTTACCAGCGGTCAGAAAGATTCTATCTTACAAGCCGCCAAAAGAGCGATAGAAAAAAGCGTGGTGCCCTCGTTTTTGAAGATCAAGCACTTCTTTGAAGAAGAATATCTTCCCAGCACGCGCGAGGCCATAGGGGTTTCAGAAACCCCTAGAGGGGCTGAGTTTTATCAAAATAGAATTGATTATTATACGACAACCGATGAATATTCGGCCGAAGATATCCATCAAATCGGCTTGAAGGAAGTAGCGCGTATTCGCACCGAAATGGAAGACATTATTGCCAGGGTCGATTTCAAAGGTTCATTTGATGACTTTCTGGCGTTTTTAAGAACAGACGAGCAGTTCTATGCCGAGACGGGAGAAGAGCTTTTGATGCGTGCCCGTGATATTGCCAAAAAACTGGATGCGGAGCTTCCAAAATTCTTTAGTACCCTGCCCAGACGACCCTATGGCGTGAAGAAGGTACCTGATGCCATAGCCCCGAAATACACGGGAGGTCGCTATTCCCCTCCAACCGGTGACAACCAACCGGGCTACTATTTGGTGAATATATTTAAACTAAAGAGTCGCCCACTGTATGTATTGCCCTCTTTGACCGCTCACGAGGCCGTACCGGGGCATCACCTGCAAGGGGCACTCAACAGGGAATTGGGAGACAGTATTCCACAATTCAGAAAAAATCTCTTTTTGTCTGCCTATGGTGAGGGGTGGGCACTGTATACCGAGTTTTTGGGCAGTGAAATGGGTATCTATACGACCCCTTACGAAGAGTTTGGCAAGTTGACCTATGAAATGTGGCGGGCCTGCCGTTTGGTGGTCGATACGGGCATACATGCAAAGGGATGGACACGCCAAAGGGCGGTTGAGTATATGCTCGGCAATACCGCCCTGTCGGTACATGAGGTGAATACCGAAATTGACCGTTATATCGCTTGGCCGGGTCAAGCTATCTCATATAAAATGGGCGAGATGAAGATTCGCGAATTGCGTAAAAGGTCTGAGTTGGCGTTGGGGGGTGAATTTGACATCAGGGCCTTTCATACTATTCTGCTCGAACAGGGCACCGTCACACTGCCCATTCTCGAAGAACGGGTCAACAATTATATCAAAGCGAACAAGAAATAGTTGGGGGCCAAGTTTTCAAGTACGTGAACAGGCCCATGTCAACATGAAGAATCCCCTACAATTTTCCACTCACCGTTGATGCGCTTCAATACGATCATAAAAGTGCCGTTGGTGTCGCCGACATCGCGGGTCAAGTGATATTCGCCCATCACCCAATAGGCGTCCTCGCTTATTTTTGAAATATCGTGCAATGTAAATTTCAACGTACCGGTATGGGCCTTGGTGGGGTATCTTTCCTTATAGCTGTTGAGCATTGCCTGATATCCTCTTCGTATACCACTACTGCCAAAATAGGTGATGGAGTCTGATTGCTGATAGGCTTCCATAAAACGGTCAATATCGTTGTTTGACCATGCTTCTTCTTGCATGCTTAAAAGCTGCTTTATGGCCTGTAGGTCATCTTTCTCCCCGGTCTTTCCATGGCACGACAGCAACAAAATGCAGATCGGTACCAAAGCCACCATCATCATCAGCGTTTTCGAATGTGTTTTCATCAGGTATCAAAATTAAATCCGTTCGTAAAATATTGGTTGTATTTTCTACTGTTGAACTTATACAGAAAGGCTCCCTTTTTTGAGTTTGATTTGTCTTTTTCCTCCAATTTTATGAGAATGTTGAGCGACAAAACTTTTTTTCTGAAGTTTCTTGAGTCGATCTCTTTTTGATAGATCAGTTCATAGAGTCGCTGAAGCTGTGGCAGTGTAAATTTTTTGGGTAGCAGTTCAAAGCCCACCGGTTGCTTTTTTGCCTTTTCCTTGAGCATGTCCAAAGCATCGTTTATCATTTGTTGGTGATCGAGTATCATTGGGGGCAGGTCATCAAGTGAAAACCATTTGGCACCATATTGTTCCACAGACTTTTTATCGTGTTCATCAAGCCTGATAAGCGCATATTTGGCTATCGAAATACATCTATAGCCCGGATCTCGTTTGACATCACCGTAGGCCAAGGTTTGCTCCATGAAGATATCGGTCAGTCCAGTGGTCTGCTCAAGTACTCTTTCAGCCGCCACGGCTATGCTTTCGTCTAAGTGCACGAAGGTGCCTATCAACGACCATTCTCCTTTGAAAGGACTTAGTTTTCGCTGAAAAAGAAGTAGTTTCAGATCATTTGAATCATAACCGAAGACTATACAGTCTGTGGCTACGTACATTTTGTGGTCTTGACGATAAAAATCGTTGGGCGGGAAGGCAATCGTTGGTTTTTTATTTGGCACCATAATTTTAAATGTATAATTTACATTTATTATATTTGAAAAACAATCAATAAGACTTGAAGAATAAGAAAACTATTACTAAAACACAAAAATCAGGATTTTCTTTTGATTTACATCTACAAGTAGCTTCACCTGGCCGAATCAACTTGATCGGCGAGCACACTGATTATAACGAGGGCTATGTACTGCCGGCCGCGATCGACAAGACCATAATTTTCAGTTTTTCCCGCAACGGTTCCCGAAATAGGTGTACGGTACAGAGCATGGACTATGATGAGACACTTGTGATCGATTTAGACCATATTTCGAAAAGTACCGAGGGATGGCACAATTATATTCTCGGCGTGCTTCATGAAATAAAATTGAAAACCGATAAGGTCAAGGGATTCCACTGTCATATAGAAAGCCTTGTTCCCGTGGGTTCTGGTATAAGTTCATCTGCCGCCCTTGAGTGCGGACTGGCCTTTGGCCTCAACGAGCTTTTTCAATTGGGGCTCGAAAAGTGGGATATCATTAAACTTTCACAACGGGCCGAGCATAATTTCGTTGGCACAAAATGTGGCATTATGGACCAGTTTGCTTCGGTAATGGGCAAAAAAGATCATGTGATGTTGTTGGATTGCAAGACCTTGGATTTTGATTATATATCGATGAACATTGAACCCTATAAGCTATTGCTGCTCAATACCAATGTTTCGCACAATTTGGCCACAGGCGAATACAACACAAGACGCAGGCAATGTGAAGAAGGGCTTGCCATCGTTCAAAAACACTTTCAAGTAGAAAGCTCGCTTCGGCACGTGACAAGTGAGATGCTCGAGCATTGCAAGCAAGAAATGGGGCCTTTGCTTTACAATAGGTGCTCTTATGTGGTCTCAGAAAATGAAAGGGTGCTCAAAGCGGTAAATGCTTTGAAAAAAAATGACCTGAAAGAAGTGGGGCGATTGATGTTTGAGACCCATAGGGGGTTGAGCGAAGATTATGAAGTAAGTTGTGTCGAGCTTGATTTTCTGGTAGCCTTGGCCAAAGAGCACGAGGGCGTATTGGGTGCGCGTATGATAGGCGGTGGTTTTGGAGGTTGTACCCTAAACATTGTACAGGGAGATGGCATGGCCTCGTTTGTTGAAAAAGCGACCAAGGCCTACCAAGAACGATTTGGTATAGAACTTTCTGCATTTCAGACCTCGCTTAGCAATGGAACCCATATTCTCAAGAAATTTTGAAAATGAACATCAATACCGTTCCACATAGACGTTATAACATACTGACGGGTGAGTGGGTATTGGTCTCACCACACCGAACCAAACGACCTTGGCAGGGAAAACAAGAAAAACGACCTCAACTAGACAGAACGAAATACGACGAGCACTGTTACCTCTGCCCCAACAATGTTCGGGCCAGCGGGGTCAAGAATCCCAATTATGAATCGACCTATAGTTTCATCAATGATTTCTCGGCACTCTTGTCAGATACCAAAAAGGCCGAATATAATGATGGTCTGCTCAGGGCAAAAAGTGAAAAGGGCATTTGCAAGGTAATCTGTTTCTCGTCAGACCATTCGCTGACGCTGCCTTTGATGGATGTCATGGCCATTGAAAAAGTGATCGATCTTTGGCAAAAAGAGTACCTGGGCCTTGGGGCCATTGAAGACATCAACCATGTACAGATATTTGAGAACAAGGGAGGTATGATGGGATGCAGCAACCCGCATCCGCATGGGCAGATATGGGCCCAGTCTTCGATACCGCGTGAAGCAGAAAAAAAAACGAGGCAACAAAAATCATATTGGGACAAAACCGGCGGAAGCTTGCTTCAAGATTATCTGTTACAGGAATTGGACAAAAAGGAGCGGATCGTTGTAGAAAACAAAGATTTTTTGGCTTTGGTGCCCTTTTGGGCGATATGGCCTTATGAGGTAATGATAATCCCCAAAAAACACTATCAAAACATCGGTCAACTGTCAACTGATGAAAAAAAGAATTTTGCCAAGATAATAAAAGAGATCACGACAAGATATGACAATCTGTTCCTGACCTCCTTTCCCTATTCCTCGGGCATACATCAAGCCCCGACAGATGGTAGTGAACATGAAGAATGGCACTTTCACATGTCATTCTATCCTCCGCTTCTACGCTCTGCGACGGTGAAAAAGTTCATGGTGGGCTATGAGATGTTCGCAGACCCGCAGCGCGATATCACGGCTGAATATGCTGCCCAAGCCCTGAGAGATGCGTCAAATGTTCATTTCAGTTTAGACAGATTAACGGTTACCGAGATTGTGAATGCGGATGAAATAAAAGTGTCAGAAACCTTAACAGATGAAACGGTAAACTCAACTATAACCAAACAATAATACTGTAGTAGGTAGAACCGCTTTCAAGATCTGTTTGTCTTTTATTGAACTTTTTTTGAAATGTTCAATACAGATTCCCTTTTGATCAATTGGGTAGGCAACAATATTCCCTTTGGAGTATCGGCCGATGATATAATGCTAATTTCATCAAAAAGGAGTTTTAGCGCCAAAATGCCCAAATCTTCATCCTCTAAGTGCGAGATTGTTGACAAAGGGGTGTACAAAAGTTCTGAATAGGCTTCTTCATCATAGGAAACAAGGGATATTTGCCCTGGTATTTTCACTTTTTTTTCTTTGAATGCCTTGAGCACGCCAAGGGTAATTTGATTACCTGTAGAAAAGATTGCGGTAATCTTATTTTTTGAAATGTCCTTGATGATATGCTTGGCGTGGGTATAGCCATTATCAAAACCAAAATCTGAGCCCATGATCAAATTCTCATCCAATGCAATGCCGTGGTCAGATAGGGCCTTGATATAGCCGCCGACCCTTTGGTTGTTTGATGAGGTGCCGATGATACCTTGTAGGCAGGCAATCCGTCTATGGCCATTTTTGATTAGATGCTCGGTAGCTTTATAGGCACCCTCAAAGTCATTTGTGGAAACATAGGGCAAATCTACATTCTCAAAAAAACGGTCGATGACCACCACTGGGGTCCCTTCCTTTGATACTTTTAGAATATGTTCATGTTCTAGACCGATCGGTACGATAATGATACCATCGACCATCCAGTTCTGGAGCAATGAGAGAGATCGTTTTTCAATTTCAATATCATCATCACTATTGCACAAAAAAATGTTGTAGCCTTTGTTTCGGGTCTCTTTTTCGATTTTAGAGGCAATTTTTGCAAACCATGGGTTCGATATATCGGGTATGACAAGGCCAATGGTCGACGACTTTTTAAGCCGAAGGCTTTTGGCAATGTTATTGGGCACATAATTTAGTTTAATGGCCATTTCATGTACCGCATCAATGGTTTTTTCACTGATTCGATATTTTTTGCCGACCCCGTTGAGAACCCTGGAAACTGTTGAAACTGAGACGCCCAGTTCATCTGCGATCGATTGAATGGTGGAAGCTTTTT
Organism: Muricauda sp. SCSIO 65647; assembly: GCF_021534965.1. Taxonomy (NCBI): domain Bacteria; kingdom Pseudomonadati; phylum Bacteroidota; class Flavobacteriia; order Flavobacteriales; family Flavobacteriaceae; genus Allomuricauda; species Allomuricauda sp. SCSIO 65647. The sequence continues at coordinate 232,969 of NZ_CP091037.1, read as the reverse complement.
TACTCATTGAATGTAATGGGGGTTAATGAAAAAGATATTAGCTTTTATCTATACTTTTTTTGATTTAAAACGGGAAAAAAATAAAGTTAAACCGCAATTTTTTTTGGAAAGTACAAAATTTAAACTAATTTGCACAAACGTTTGACCAAAGAATCAAGCGATTTTTTTAAACTTTTTTGCGCAAACGTTTGTTCTAAAATTAAATTTTAAACTTTATGAAATGAAAGACAAGACTCTAGGTTTAACCTACCTTTTAATGGTTTTTGCTTATTTGGTCAATGCTCAGACCATTGGCGTAAGAGGTGTGGTCGTCGATAAAAATGATGTCCCATTGCCTGGTGCTTCCATTGTTGAAAAAGGTACCGCAAATGGTACGACTACCGATTTTGATGGCAATTTTGAGATTAGGATATCGGGGCCAGAAGCTGTTTTGACGATTACGTATATTGGCTATACCACCGAAGAGATCGTCGTTGGAAATCAAACCGATCTTTATGTTCGATTGAGCCAAGACGCCTCGAAGCTGGATGAAGTGGTGGTCGTGGGGTACGGTACCCAGCGAAAATCAGATGTCACGACTTCAGTGGCGTCCTTGAAGGCCGAGGCCATTCAAAACGAGACAACGACCAATTTTACTGAGGCCATAGCCGGTAAGTTGGCAGGGGTGCTCGTAAGACAGACCACGGGTGAACCCGGCGGAAACTTAAATATAAGGGTAAGGGGGGCTTCCTCCATAACGGCTGGCAACAATCCACTCTTTGTGGTTGACGGTGTGCCGCTCTCAGACGAGACGAATACCCAAACCTTGATCGGTGGTTCTCGAAATGGAGTTTTGGAACAACCCACAAATCCGCTGGCTTCGATCAACCAAGAGGATATTGAATCGATCGAGGTCTTAAAGGATGCTGCCGCTGCCGCCATATACGGATCCAGGGGTTCTAATGGCGTGGTGATCATAACGACAAAGCGGGGCAAGTCGGGTGACCCCAGTGTGTCATTGACCACAAGGGCCGGTTTTAGTTCGGTCATAAACAAAATCGACTTGCTGAATGCCTATGAATTTGCTGAATTGCACGCAGATGCCAAGAACAATGCCTATTTAGATTTGGTGCCAGGCGCCAGCATTACCGATGACAATGCCACACGATTGGCCAATGGGCAGCCCCAATTAAGGATTCCCGAAGAACTTGAGCCCTACTTGCAAGGTGTTGAAGGGCTTACCGATACAGACTGGCAAGATGAGATCTTCAGAAACGCCCTGAACCAGAATTATACCTTGACCATACAAGGGGGGTCTTCAAAAGCAAGCTATTTTTCATCATTGAATTACAACAAACAAGAAGGTATTGTGATAGGGTCTGAATTTGAACGTTTTTCGGGAAGATTGAACATTAATGGCAATCTATCGGAAAAGATCAAGTACGGCATTCGTTTGAACCCATCAAGAATCAATCAAGATTTGGTCAATACCGCCGGATTTATCTTTAACGAAGGGGTAGTTGCCTCAGCTTTGGCACAAGCTCCTATCTTTCCTGTGAGAAATCCTGATGATACGTTCAACATTGGAATTCTTGATTGGACTTTTTTAAGTAGAAACGTTTCGTCAGAATTTGTGGGGAACCCAGTGGCAATTGCCGATCAGATCAGTGATGAACAAGTCACCACTAGAATTTTGGGGAATGGTTTTCTTGATTTCGAATTCTTGCCCAACCTTACCTACAGGATCACCGCGGGGGCGGAATCAAATGAGAGCAGGAGGGATTTTTATCGCCCCTTGGCCTTAGAAGCCACCCCATTCTTTTTACGGTTCAGCCCCGATGCCGTTTCGGTATCGACAAGCTCGACAAACTGGCTTATTGAAAACACCTTGACGTACAATAATCTTTTTGGCAAACATAGCCTTAACCTATTGGGAGGTTATACGGCGCAAATGGAAAGTATCAAGTTGACAAATTCTGAAGGAAGGGGCTTTGCCAATGATTTGGTGCCCACTATTAGTGCGGCCAGCATCACGGCTTCTGAAACCTTTGAGGAAGAATGGTCGTTGCTTTCAGTTTTGTTCAGGGCCCAATACGCCTATGACAATAAATATTTTGCAACGGTTACCGTTCGAAGTGATGGTTCGTCTAGATTTGGAAGCGGCAATAAATGGGGAACCTTTCCATCGGCCTCACTCGGGTGGAGACTTTCACAAGAGAACTTTTTAAGGGAAAACAAGACCATTAACGAACTGAAATTAAGGGCGAGTTACGGTGTGACGGGTAACTTCCAAATTCCCAACTATGGCTCCATAGGGCTTTTGGATCAAGCAAGTTACGTCACCGGCAATAATAATATAGTTGGCGGGTTGAGCCAGACTACATCGGCTAACAACGATTTGAGTTGGGAGCGTACGGAGACATTTGACATTGGTTTAAATGCAAGTCTCTTCAACAATTTTGTCACATTGGAAGCCGACTATTATCGAAGCGAGACATCAGACCTTTTGTTAAATGTAAATGTGCCCAGTGTCTCTGGGTTTACCAACCAGTTGCAGAACATTGGCAGGGTAGAAAACAAGGGCTTTGAATTTACGTTGGGGCTCCAGAAAGATTTCGGAGACTTTGAATGGCAATCTTCTTTCAACTTTTCGACCAATAAGAATGAAGTATTGGAACTCGGGCCTGAAGGGGATCCCATTTTTGCAAATGGTGGAAGGGGCCTTGCCTTCATTACAGAAATCGGTAGGCCGATAGGGTCGTATTACGGACTTAAGGTAGAAGGCATATACAATACTGAAGATGAAATCAACCAACACTTGTCTACCGATAGCGGTACTTCCCGGCCCGGTGACTTTAGGTTTGAAGATGTCAACGGAGATGGTCGTATCAATGATGATGATAGACAGGTCATCGGAGACTACCAGCCAGACTTCACCTATGGCTTTTCCACATCGTTCAAGTATAAAAACGTTGATTTGAGCATAGCGTTGCAAGGGGTTGAAGGCAATGAAGTATTGAACACCATCCGTTTTTATACGGCGATACCCCAAGGCGGTATCAATGGGGTCGCAGACCTCAAAAATCGATGGAGGTCACCAGAAGACCCTGGAAATGGGCGTGTGCCAAGGGCCAATCTGAGAACGACCGGAAACAATAGGGAAGTTTCCACATACTATCTAGAAGATGGTTCTTACCTAAGAATTCAAAACATTACCCTTGGCTATACCGTGCCCAAAACGTTGATGGACAATCTTGGGCTTGACCATGCACGTATATTTCTTGCGGCCCAGAATCCATTTCTTTTCACTGATTATACAGGATATAATCCTGAGGTAAACAGTAATCCGACCAACCAACTCGCCCAAGGGGAGGATATCGGAACGTATCCGTTATCAAGGACTATTTCGTTGGGCCTCAACCTTAACTTTTAAATTAAATTGTCATGAAAAGTATACGAACATATTTGATGCTAACGATGATGGTCCTCATGGTTTCTTGCAATGAAGACTTTATTGAGCTTGCACCCATTTCACAGGGAAATGTGGAGAACTTTTTTCAGACCCCTGAAGATTTTGAAGCAGCTATAATTGGTGCGTACGCTAATTTGCAGAGTCCTGACCAGTATGGTAGCAACGATACCCGTTTTGGGGGCAGCTTTTATACGATGATGGAGGTAAGGGCCGACGATGTCGCAAATGGTGATGTTTCAGGAGTCGGATTTCAGGTTCTTGAGGTCGACACTTTTGTCGATAATACGCTGAGTGGAATAATAGAAGGGGCTTGGAACAGCACATTCAAATCAATATTCGATGCCAATATCATCATTACCAGGATCGAGAACGCTGAATTCGATGGTGATTTGAAAAATCAATATATCGGAGAGGCAAGGTTCTTGAGGGCGCTGGCCTATTTCAATGCGATAAGGTTATGGGGCGATGTGCCATTGATCTTAGAGGAAATCACTCCCCAAGAAGCCGCTGAACTTACCAGAAATACAGTGGCCGATATCTATATTGAAATTGAAAATGATCTAGAGTTTGCTGTACAAAACCTACCCGCTACATTTAGTGGTCAAGAAGGTAGGGCCACATCTAACGCGGCGAGGGCGCTCTTAGGAAAGGTTTATTTGACCCAACAGAAATGGGCAGAAGCCTCCACTGTACTTAACGCGATTGTGCAAAGTGGTGATTTCACGCTATTGGAAAATGTGGGCGATGTGTTTGCCATAGACAATGAACTGAACGATGAGATTATCTTTTCCATTCGATTTTCCAACCTAGATGATGTAGGCCACCAGGGATTTGGACAACCTGATTATTCAGCACTACTTCCTTTTTACGATGCAGCCGATGCGAGGTTACCGTTGTTGGATCCGGTCATGAACGCCAATGGAACCTATCCGGCGAAACAAGCTGAGGACGGAGATCCGCCATTGGGAAGGGACTTTCCGTTGATGCGATATGCAGATGTTGTTTTAATGCTTGCAGAAGCCTTGAACGAAGTTGGATATGAAGCGGATGCAACGGCTTTTGACCTTTTGAACAGTATCAGAAGCAGGGCCGGGATCAATGTTTTGTCAAGTACAGATCTTCCCGACCAGCAAAGCTTTCGTGATGCCGTGTACCTCGAGAGAAGGCTAGAACTTCCACTTGAGCTACAGCGATGGTTCGATTTGTTAAGACAGAATAGGGCCATTGAGGCCCTTGCCGAAGTAGGGGTGACCGCACAGACCTATCAGTTGCTTTATCCTATTCCACTGAATGAAATAAATGTGTACAATGACGAATCACAGTTTCCACAGAACCCAGGCTATTGATTTTGATGACTAAATTATTTGAGTTAGTTGCATTTAGTTAGGGCGGCAGAATTTTCTGCCGCTTTTTTATTTAATAACTTTTGGTTTTCGGCTATACGATTAAATAAAGAAAAACTTGGAAAAATCTATAATTACTAATAATTTTGCACAAACGTTTGTTCTATTATAAATACAGACGGCTAATTTTCATAGAGGACTATCAATGCCGATTTATGTGAATAACAATAATTACTTAAGAATATTAGCGGTGGCATACAGGCGAGAAATATGTAGAGGAGTATTACAGCCTGTTAGTTGATTTCTCAAAAATTGCTTGATATGCCAAATCCTTTCAAAAAAGAAAACAAAAATCTGAACATAACATGAAAAAACAATATTTGATTTTCCCTTTCTTGGCTGTACTACTAATTTCTTGTGAAAAAGATGATGAAAACATGCTAGGGCTGTCCGATTTCGAAGACACAAAAGAATTGATGTCGATAAATGATATCGACCTCAATTCTTTTGTCACCTTGTCAGAGGGGCTTGAAAAGCCCAAATCGATGAAAGAATATTTTAACGCTGATGAAGCAGCTGTGACGTCTGAAAACTATTTGCTGGTAGGTCGAGTGGCTCCAAAGATTCGGGGCAGGAAACTTGTGAAGTGGAACCACACTGGTTCTATGGGAAAGCCCCAAAGTTCACACGATATTTTCAGGTATGGCTCCTGGATATTGAATAGGCTGAAAGGAACCATAAACATTCCAGTTAACCTTACCAATGAAGATTTGAATAAGCGTTTTGTTTTTCAGGTCACATGGGCAGGATGGGGAGAGAAAACCTTGGTGGACATCTTAGTAAACGATCAAGAGGTGAAGAATGGACAGGCTGTATATGGCAGCGCTTGGGGAAATCCAGGAAAAGTTCAATTCGCTTTGTCGCCGATATTGCTTCAGGAAGGGGAGAATACCATAACCATTAGGCTCAATGAAAAATCCAAAAAGGTCCTTTTTCTGAAGAACGTTGAACTTTTGGCGGATGACTCGTTTGGCTTGTTTTACTCCATACCCGAGGAAGGAGCTACGAATGTTAGGCTCTACGAGACAATGTATTTGGTTTTTACAGAAGACATTACAATTGGTCCCGACTCAAAGATTATCATAAGGCCCCAAACAATTGAAGATGATTTTGATATTTATTATTATACCAAGGAAATAACTCTCATCGAGACTTTTGTGCATAGAGGTAAAGTTATTAGTCTTCCCATGTGGCTCTTTTATTGGCGTAGTGATCAAAGGCCGGTTTTAAGGAATATGGAAGTTGTGGCTGAGGGTATTCATAGTGCCTCATCTAACGCTATTGTATCAGGCCCCATTCTTACTTTTACTACGGGCGAAGACTGATTAGCGATAGTGAAGGCACAACACGAAAGAGATTTTTAAAAGAAATTTTAATCTATACTAATTACTCTAGGTACGAATTAGTAAAGGAAATTTGCCTATTATCTAAAATATACCCACCACTCAAAAAGAAAACGTGATTTGAGGGAATGAAAAAGATACTTCCCTGATGATGCCATATTTACATAAGAACCCTCTGGGGGGTTTTTATTGGATTTCGAAGAGCGGCATATCTCGGGAACGTGTAATGGAACTGCCCCTAGAGTTGCACCGTTGGTTTGATTTGTTGAGACAGAATAGGGCCATTGAGGCCCTTGCTGAAGTAGGGGTGACCGCGCAGGCCTATCAGTTGCTTTATCCTATTCTACTGAATGAAATAAATGTGTACAATGACGAATCACAGTTTCCACAGAACCCAGGTTATTGATTTTCATAACTAAATATTTGAGTTAGTTGCATTTAGTTAGGGCGGCAGAATTTTCTGCCGCTTTTTTTGTTCCTCTTTTTGGGCTGCAAGGCCACAAAATGAAAGCTTCAAGCTTGCGTAATAGCAAAAAAACCATATCTTTGAACAAACGTTTGTGCAAAATATATTCTTTTAATTTTTTCAAATAATAGCTACTATGCCTAAAGTATTGTTTATTGGTGAATCTTGGTTTACCTACTCCGTACACCAAAAGGGATTTGATACCTTCCACACTTCTGAATATGTTGAGGGTGGGACGGATTTCATCCGTAAGATTACCGAGATGGGAATGGAGGTCGATTATGTTCCCGCACACAAAATTGAAACTGAAGTTCCAGATACGGTGGCCGGGTACAAAAAGTATGATGTGGTCATCATAAGCGACGTGGGGGCGAACAGTTTTTTGTTGGGCAGGCGAACATTTGCTGAATCAATTGTAGTGCCCAACAAATTGGAAGCCATAAAAAAATATGTAGGTGAGGGGGGTAGTTTATTGATGGTCGGCGGATATATGTCCTTTACCGGTATTGATGCCAAGACACGGTATGGTGAATCGCCGTTAAGAGATTGCCTTCCGGTGAAGATGTTGCCAAATGATGATCGGGTAGAACTGCCACAAGGCATCGTTCCTGAAAAAGTGGGTGACCATGACATAACCAAAGATTTGCCCAAACATTGGCCCAACCTTTTGGGCTACAACAAGGTAATCGCAAAAGAAAATACCGAGACGTTGGCAATTGTCGGTGAAGATCCCCTATTGGTGATCGGGGCGTACAAAAAAGGAAAGTCTGCCGCATTTACATCAGATTTGGCTCCCCATTGGGCTCCTAGGGAATTTGTTGATTGGGTAGAATATCCAAACTTATGGAACAAATTAATAGGCTGGTTGACCTCAAAGGATTAAATTAAACTCACTATAAAAATAGTTTGGGGAAAGGGCAATCAAGAACCATACAATATCTTTAAATGTATAAGAACGCTTGAAATGACAAAAATCACGGTCATAGGCAGTACAAATACCGATATGGTGGTAAAGGCCGGGCATATTCCAAGACCTGGCGAGACGGTGTTGGGAGGAAAGTTTTTCATCAGCCTTGGCGGCAAAGGGGCAAATCAGGCGGTTGCAGCCTCTAGAATGGGAGGAACCGTGAATTTCATTACAAAGGTAGGCGATGATGATATGGGCAAACGCGCTGTTCAACATTTTGAGGAAGAGGGCATCAATACTGACTATGTGTTCAGTGAGGCCAATACGGTATCGGGAGTTGCCATGATAACCCTGAATGAAAAGGGTGAAAATTCTATTGTTGTGGCCCCCGGGGCCAATGAGAGTTTGGCAAAAAAGCATATAGACAAAGCGCTTGAAGAGGTAATAGGTGCAGATATTATTTTGATACAATTGGAAATTCCGCTGAAAACGGTTGAATACGCCATAGCATTGGCCAAGAGACATCAAAGAAAAGTGATTTTGAATCCTGCACCGGCACAAAAACTATCAAAAAAAGTGCTTGAGGGACTATATATGATCACCCCAAACGAAACTGAGACTGAAATTCTTACGGGTATCAAGATAGTGGACGAAGGGTCGGCAAGGGCCGCTTCAAATTTGTTGCGGGAATGTGGGGTAGAAGTCGTCATAATAACCATGGGCGATCATGGTGCGTTTATTTCGAGTGAAGAACATACCGGATTGGTTTCTGGCAAAAAAGTTGAGGCGTTGGATACCACGGCCGCTGGAGATACCTTCAATGGGGCATTGGCAGTGGCAATAGCGGCAGGCAAAAAGGTCAAAGAAGCGGTTCATTTTGCAAATTGTGCCGCGGCAATTTCAGTTACCCGTCTAGGGGCCCAGGCGTCTATTCCCAGATTGGGGGAAATCGAGGTAGGGCCAATATGAATCATTTCGAAAGCACAGTAGAAAAAGTATGAACGGTTCTGTAAAGTCATTGATTGTCACCTATCTATGCTTGGTGCTTTTTAGTAATTGTAGCGCAAGAAAGAGTTTTTTATTGGAATTTGTCGATGACTATGAAATAAGGCAGGTACATGACAAAAGCAATGTGGCTTTTGGTGGGATTTCGGGAATCGACTATGATTTTGACGCGGACTTGCTATATCTGGTTAGTGACGATCGCTCAGAATTTGGTCCGGCCCGAATCTATACGTCAAAGTTTACAATGGGTAATGACAATTCCATCTCTGTGCATGGGTTAAAAGTGGTTGTCCTCAACGATAGTTCAGAAAACCCATATGAGAAAGAGAAGGCAGACTTTGAGAGTGTTAGATATTTGAAGCAAGGCAAACAATATGTGGTAAGCAATGAAGGGGGCAAAAGAGGAAAAGCTGGAATTTCTTTTTTCGATGAAAATGGATATTGGAAAAATGATTTTCCGCTCGACACAAAGTATGTGAAGAACTTTCGTTCTAATAAGTCGATTGAGAGCATAGTCTTATCAGAGGATCAAAAGACCATTTTTTTTGCGACCGAGGCACCTTTGGTTTTCGATGGGCCTGAATCCTCGTCAAGGCATGGGGGCCTGCTCCGCATTATCAAAGCAGACCTGGTTTCTGGAAAAGAAAAGGAAACATGGCTGTACAAATTGGAAAAAGTCCCTCAAAAGGTTAAAATGCCATACGCTCGAGAGGGTGGGTGGGTCGCCGATAATGGGCTATCTGAACTTTTGGTGCTGGATGAAGAACATCTATTGGCATTAGAACGCTCCGGAGCTTATCAACCCGATGGACATTTCAAATTTATCTGCCGGCTTTTCTTGGTAAAAAAGGGCAAGAAGGTCAAAAAAGGTGATGATGGTGAAACGTATTTCAGGGTACAAAAGAAGAAGCTATTTGATTTTTCGAAGATGCAAAATGGCCTAAGCAATATAGAAGGCATGTCATTGGGTCCTCATGTGGATAACAGTCAAACCTTATTGTTCGCATCAGACAACAATTTTAAGGAAACCGTTCCCACAAGATTTTACCTGTTCAAAATAAAAGAAGAAGGCAGTGACTAAAGTAGATTGTATCATCCATAACGGAACCGTACTGACCATCAATTCACAGATGGAAGTATTTGATAAGGGTGTGGTCGTTATAGATAAGGGAGAGATATTGGCCGTTGGAGATGGTTCGCTACTTTCAGATTATGACACTGACAAGAAAATCGATGCACAAAGAGGCATAGTAATGCCCGGAATGGTCAATACACACTGTCATCTACCCATGATTGCTTTTCGGGGATTGGGTGAAGAAGGTATTCAAGATAGATTGATGGGCTATTTTATGCCATTGGAAAAGGAACTATTGTGTCGAGAGCTCATTTACGATGCCACATTGATTGGGACAATGGATATGGCACTATCGGGTATAACCACTTATGCCGATATGTACTATCATGTAGATGAGATGGCCAGGGCAACGGCCAAAGTTGGCCTTCGTGCATTGTTGGGTCAGACGGTTATTGGGTTTCCTGTGGTGGATGCCAAAGAACCTTATGGAGGTCTGGCCTATGCCAGAAATATAAGGGGGCAGTTTGACAAGTATTCCCGTGTGGCCCTTGCCCTAGCGCCCCATGCTGCCTATACACTTTCGGCCGATAGATTAAGGGAAGTGAGGGCGATGTCTGATGAGCTTGATATTCCGATTCACATTCACATTGATGAGTTCGAGACCGAAAAAAGCAAAATTGTTGATAATGCCAAATCACTTTCAGTTGTCCGATATCTTGAAGACATAGGATTTTTAGCGGATAACATGATATTGGCCCATTGCAATCATGTCGATGATGAAGACTTGAAGGTCATAAAAGAAAAAGGATGTGGAATAGCCCATAATCCAATGGCCAATTCGAAGGGGGCAACCGGTACGGCCCCAATAATGGAAGCCATCGAAAAAGGGATACCGGTAGGTCTGGGTACCGATGGCCCAATGGGCTCGAATGTCATAGACCTGTTCAAAGTAATGACCTACGCTTGTACGGTGCAACGAATGAGAAAAATGGACAGGACACTGATGACCCCAGACCAAGTGGTGCACTTGGCAACAATGGGAGGAGCAAAGGTCTTGGGGCTTCAAGACCAAATAGGCTCTTTGGAAAAAGGAAAGCAGGCCGACATAGTAATAGTGGAGACCCAATCTTTGAACATGCTTCCCTGCCATGACCCCTATGCCGCTTTGGTGTTTCAGGCCAACCCGCATAATGTAAGAACGACCATGGTGGACGGACAGGTCATTATGGAAAACAGGGTGCTACTTACGGCCAATATGGAAGAAGCCAAAAAGGGATTGGAAAAATGGATGCCAAAGATTCAAGCATTGGCAAAAAATCTTGCCATTAAGGCAAAGAACAATAGTGCGGCAATATGAAAAGAAAGTTTATCATCGATACCGATACCGCGTCAGATGATGCTGTGGCATTAATAATGGCGGTAAATAGTCCAGATATTGAAATCATGGCCGTTACGGTGGTGGCAGGAAATGTATCTCTAGACCAAGGGGTGCAAAATGCCCTGTATACACTTTCATTGTGCAATTCAGATCTATCTGTGTACCCAGGCATCGCAAAACCTTTGGTACGCCCGTTGAAAACTGCCGATCATGTTCATGGTAAAGATGGCATGGGCGATATTGGGCTGCCACTATCGGGTTTTGAACCAGAAGAGGAACACGCTGTCGACGTGCTTTTGAACATGATCAATGAACATATAGGTGAAGTAACGTTGGTTTGTATGGCACCTTTGACCAACATTGCCACAGCACTACTGCTCGATCCGTCAATTGCCCAAAAAGTGAAAGAATGTGTTGTAATGGGCGGTGTGGGCAAAGGTAGGGGCAACGTTACTCCCGTTTCCGAATATAATTTTTGGGCAGATCCAGAGGCCGCTAAAATAGTTTTTGAATCGGGAATGCCCATTAAGATGGTAGGATGGGATATCTCAAGAAAATATGCTGTTTTTGATAAGACAGCAGTGGAACGAATAAGGGCCATTGGCACATCATTGGCCCATTTTTCAGTAGACATACAAAAAACTTTGGTCGAATATGCACAAACGTTATCGCATCTTGAAGGATTTGATCTTCCCGATCCTATGACCATGGCCATTGCCATCGATCCTGCAATCGCCACGAAAACGAAGAAGGCGTATGTGACAGTGCTTCAAAATGATGACTGGTCGCGTGGTCAAACAGTTATTGATTATGTGGGCACGACCGGTTGCCCATCAAATGCCGAAATAGTATTGGAAGCGGATAGCGATCGGTTTATGAATATGTTGCACGACTTTTTAAATAAAATATAGTAGTGATGCAGTCAAACAATACAGTGACATCTATTGACAAAATGGCGGCCGATACGATTAGGGCCTTGGTCATAGCCATGATTGAAAAGGCAAATTCAGGACATCCCGGGGGTCCGATGGGTGCTGCGGATTTCATGCACATCCTGTATTCTGAATTCATACAGTATGATCCAATGGATATGGAATGGCCTTTTCGTGATAGGTTTTTTATGGATGCAGGACATCTTTCGGCCTTGATGTATGCCCAAGGCTACCTTCTTGGAAACTACTCGGTAGATGACCTAAAAAAGTTTAGACAATTGGGGAGTCTTACCCCTGGCCATCCAGAGATAGATGTAAAAAGGGGTATTGAGAATACTTCTGGACCTTTGGGACAGGGACATGTTATGGGAGTCGGGGCAGCCATCGCAGCTAAATTTTTGAATAGTCGGTTTACCGGCATTTTCGACCATAAAATCTATGCATTTATTTCTGACGGTGGCATTCAGGAAGAGATTTCACAGGGAGCCGGTCGTATAGCAGGGCATTTGGGGCTGAACAATTTTATAATGTTTTATGACTCAAATGATATACAGTTGTCAAGTGGTACCGATGAGGTAAGCTCAGAAGACACCGCAAAAAAGTATGAGGCTTGGGGATGGCAGGTATACCAAATCGATGGTCATGATCATGAGGGTATACGTAAGGTTTTGACCTATGCGAACAAAGAAATGGAGAAGCCAGTTCTTATCATTGGCAAGACGAGGATTGGAAAAGGTTGTGTTGATGCAAATGGGGCTCCATACGAGGGCATGTGTGAACTACATGGCAAGCCTATTGGCAATACGAAAGCTGACCTGAAAAATACACTTTTGAGCTTAGGGGTAAATCCAGATAGTCCCTTTGAAATAAATCGAGACGTTTTAAGGTATTACAACAAAATTCTAGCAAATAAGATTGCCAATTCTTACAAGAAAAACAAGAAAATTGCAAGTTGGCGCAGGGCCTATAAAACACTTGCCAGAAAGATGGACGGTTTTTTGAAGAATGAATTGCCAACATTAGACTTCGGTACCATTGAGCACAAACTTAATCTGTCTACCAGAGAGGCTTCTGGGAACGTTCTGGGGTATTTGGCGACCAAGGTTGAGAATATGATAGTGGCCTCTGCCGATTTATCCAACAGTGACAAGACAGATGGATTTTTAAAAAATTCCTCGGTTTTACGAAAGGGTGATTTTTCCGGTGCTTTTTTGCAAGCCGGAGTTTCTGAGCTGACCATGGCAGCTCTTGCGAACGGAATGGCTATTCATGGGGGCATACTACCTGTTGTGGCAACGTTCTTCGTCTTTTCAGATTATATGAAACCGGCCATAAGGTTATCCGCAATTCAAGAATTGCCGATAATTTATATATGGACACATGACAGTTTTCGTGTCGGGGAAGATGGTCCTACACATCAACCGATTGAGCAAGAGACCCAAATTCGCCTGATGGAAAAACTTAAAAACCATTCAGGTAAGGCAAGCATGTTGGTGTTAAGGCCAGCAGATTCTTCTGAAACTACTATCGCTTGGCAGATGGCGTTGGAAAACAAATCAACGCCAACCGGATTGATTCTTTCAAGACAGTCGATAAAAGACGTAATGCATGGGCACAAGAATGCTGCCATGGCCAGAAAGGGAGCGTATTTGGTCAAGGAAACGGAAAAGCCAGACATTATTTTGGTCGCTAATGGTTCTGAAGTAAGTACCCTGCTCCAGGCCTCTTCCATATTGGAGGCATCTGAAAATATAAGGGCAAACATTGTCTCCATTATTTCAGAAGGCCTTTTTAGGGAACAATCTGAAGAGTATCGGGCTAGAATTCTTCCTTCACAGGCCCCAATTTTCGGTCTAACGGCAGGTCTGACATTAAACCTTGAATCGATTGTTGGGCCAAATGGAAGTGTATTTGGCCTAGAGCATTTTGGTCATTCGGCGCCTGCAGAAGTACTTGATGAAGCATTTGGGTTTACGGCCGATCAAGTGGCACAACGAATCAAAACGTATTATAACCAATACCTTTCCAACAAAATTTAAAGCCATGGGCATCAAATTTCGATTAACAGTGCTAAACTTCCTCGAATTTTTTATTTGGGGTTCATGGTTGATTTCCGCTGGCACCTACATGTCATCAACATTGGGCTTTAGTGGTGTTCAAATCGGTTCCATTTTTGCCACGATGGGCATTGTATCGTTGTTCATGCCTGCCATAGTCGGGGTCGTGGCCGATAAATGGATCAGGGCAGAAAGACTATTGGCGATAAGTCTTATCATAATGGCGGTGTTGTTCATGGTGTTGACTGAGATTTCTGATTTCAATACGTTCTATTTCATCATGTTTTTGATTTCACTTGCCTATATGCCGACATTGGCCCTGAACAATTCCATTTCATTTCACGTTCTTGAAAAAAATGGGTTAGACACCATCAAACATTTTCCCCCGATAAGGGTATGGGGAACCATAGGTTTCATATTGGCTGCTTGGTGTGTTGACTTTCTTGAATTAAAGGCCAGCGCAGGGCAATTCTATATTACCACTATCGCCGCATTGGTATTGGCGCTATACGCACTTACCCTACCAAAGGTAAAGCCTGTCAAGGGTTCTGAGAAGTCTTGGCGAGAACGTTTTGGTTTGGATGCCCTAGTACTTTTCAAACAAAAAAACACGACCGTTTTTCTCATCTTTTCCGTTCTTCTGGGTACCGCGCTTCAAATTACCAACATATGGGGTGTTCCCTTTTTAGATGATTTTAAACCGAAATATCCCGATAGTTTTGCGGTTAAGCACTCCGTTTTTCTGATGACGCTTTCCCAAATCGCTGAGGTGTTTTTCATTCTGACCATTCCCTTTTTTCTAAAGCGATTCGGTATAAAGAAAGTGGTATTGATGAGTATGTTGGCGTGGGCGTTACGTTTTGGTCTTTTTGGTATAGGTAGCCCCGAGGGAATAGGACTTTTCTTTTTGGTGCTTTCAATGATTGTTTACGGAATGGCCTTTGACTTCTTTTTTGTTTCGGGCTCACTATATATGAATAAAGTGGCCTCTTCTAAAATTAGATCAAGTGCACAAGGGCTGTTTATGGTAATGACCAGTGGATTTGGGTGGATTTTTGGAGGATATGGAAGTGGTCTTGTCATTGATTTGTTTACCAGTGACACCGGAATAAGGCATTGGAAAGCGATTTGGTTTGTATTCGCTTCGTATGCGCTAGTTATAAGTATCATGTTCGCATGGTTGTTCAAATACAGACATAAAGACAGTACTAAGTAAAAAAGAAGATCATGAAATTTTTTATTGACACGGCCAATTTGGCACAGATTAGGGAGGCACAAGAGTTAGGGATTTTAGATGGTGTGACGACCAATCCTTCACTGATGGCCAAAGAAGGTATAAAAGGCGATAAGAACATCATGGGCCACTACGCAGATATCTGTGACATTGTTGAGGGAGATGTTTCTGCCGAAGTCATTTCAACAGACTTTGAAGGTATGAAAGAAGAAGGTGGAAGGTTGGCCCGGCTACATGAACAGATCGTGGTCAAGGTGCCCATGACCTTTGAGGGAATCAAAACCATTAGATATTTTGGTGAAAAAGGTATAAAGACAAATTGTACACTTGTTTTTTCGGCAGGTCAAGCCTTATTGGCGGCAAAGGCCGGGGCTACCTATGTGTCGCCTTTCTTGGGCAGATTGGATGATATGTCAACTGATAGTTCTCAACTGATTGCTGAAATGAGGATGATTTATGACAACTACGGTTACAACACTAAAATTTTGGCCGCATCTATAAGGCACACCATGCATATTGTAAACTGTGCAAAGATTGGGGCCGATGTTGTCACCGCCCCTCTATCGGCACTGAAAGGGTTGATCAGCCATACCTTGACCGATATCGGACTGGCAAAATTTTTAGAAGATTACAAACGGGTCATTGACCCATCATGATGCTGTAGATGAAGTATTTAAAATTAGTAATGGCCATGAAGGGCGTTAAATTATTAGCACTTTTTTTGTTGTTCTTGTCGATTGCCTGTTCTTCTTCGCGAGATTCGGTTGATAACAGAGCGTATTCCAACGGGCCGGGTGCTGCAGTTCAAGGCCATATCGTTCAAGGGGTACTTTGGCAGCAAATGTCAGGAGAATACAGGGCGATTGCGCATCAAACATATCGATGGGCAAGATTAAGTTTTGATGCATTGCTCAAAAGCCACACGGAAACAGATGGCAGGCCCTTGGCCATAATTGCCGATTTGGATGAAACGGTTTTAGACAATACGCCGTTCTTCGGAAATCTGATCAAGAACAATGAAGAATACAGCAGTTCAGAATGGTCGAACTGGGTTCGGCAAGAAAAGGCGCAGCTTGTTCCCGGCGCTTTACATTTCTTTGACTATGTGGCCAAAAGGGGAGTCGAAGTTTTTTATCTGTCCAATAGAAGCATCAAAGATTTGAAACCAACGATAAAGAACCTTAAAGACAGGGGATTGCCCTTTGTTGATGTTGGGCATGTGCTGCTAAAAAACAAGGTGAGTGATAAAGAGCCACGAAGGCTCAAAATCATGAAAACACATGAAGTGCTTATGCTGCTTGGAGACAACTTATCAGATTTCTCCAATGATTTTGATACCTCCCAAAATCATGAACGAAACCGATTAGTGGATAGTTTAAAAAGGTCATTTGGCAAAAGGTATATCGTTTTTCCAAATCCGATTTATGGAAATTGGGAGAAAGATGGATTGCTGCAAGGGCATTACAACTGGAGTGCCCACCAAAAAGACTCTATCCGCGATTCAAGCCTTAAGACGTATTGAGGAAATGCGAAATATCATGTACTAATGGAGCCAAATATTCCATGGTCATGGACCAATTAAGGAACAATCCCGCTAAATGAAACCAACGATTTTGGATTTATTTAATCTAACGATAGTTTAAGAAGTAAACAAATAATTGTGTGGAGGCTGGCGACCACGTTAAAAACGCGGCGAGATAGAAAAACCTAATAAGTAGAAAAATAAAAAAGGAAAAATTATGAATTGGTACTTAAAAGTTTTAAAACAATACGCAGATTTTAACGGTAGGGCAAGAAGAAAAGAGTATTGGATGTATTTCTTATTCAATATGCTTTTTGCGATTGTCGCAATGATTCTTGACAATGTTTTAGGTATTGCAATTGAAGAAGTGGGATATGGACCTCTTTATGGTCTTTATGCATTGGCCGTGTTAATTCCTGGATTGGCGGTTTGTGTAAGACGACTTCACGATGTTGGAAAAAGCGGATGGTTCATATTAATTGGAATGATTCCTTTAATAGGAGCAATTTGGTTGATTGTTTTGCTGGTAACAGAAGGTGATCAAAGAGAAAATAAATATGGCCAAAACCCAAAAAAAATCGCAATTAGATTTTAAGAAAGTAAGTCATGCACGAAGTATGCGTAATACAGTTTTAAAGATGAACCCAAGGTTTTTATTTCAATATTTTTAGGTTAATCTTACTGAGCAACCTAAATCTGCTATTGCGCATATTTCAAGCGATATCTGAAAAGCATAAAAAGGCATTGAAGCGAATAACTTAAAAAAATATCCCAAAAACTCCATGGTATCTCATGATTATTGGTGCCAAATCAATAAATGCTTAGGTTTTGTCTTGTAAGCGCCTTGACCAAGCAGATTCCGAAGTGTTCCAAAATGCTCATTCGCAATTGTTAAAATAGATACCAAAAAATAATATTGACCCACTCCAATAGCAAATGAGGCTATTGTCTCGTGGAATGGGAAATTCCCTCTCGGATACACTTTGTGTGCTTACATTCATAAACCTTAATCTAATCTAATAATTATAACAAAAATGAAAAAACAATTACTTTATATAAGTGTAGTGGCATCATTATTTTTCTTGAATACAGGAAAAGGCCAATCTTACAAATTTTATGAAAATGAAGGTTTTGAAAATGGCTTGGGCCAATGGAAGAATGTCGATTATGACAATATTGACTGGATCTCGCAATCAGGGCCAACACCAAGCCGTGGAACCGGGCCCAATGGGGCGTCAAAAGGGAACAAATACCTTTATCTAGAGGCAAGTCATGGCAACCACAACAAAGCTGGATCGATAGTACGGGAGCTTGATTTTACCAATGCGGAAAACCCGGTACTGGCACTTGACCATATGATCCATGGCCAAGATAGTGGCAGGCTATGGCTCATTGTTGTCTATGGTGACAATGACCATAGGCATATACCCATCGCCACGGGCGAGGGAGGAAACTCAAAACAAGAATGGCAGCGTGCACGCATTCCGTTAAAGGATTTTGTAGGTGGAAAAGTGCAGCTAACCATCAGGGGCATCACGGGCTCGGGCTATAGGGGAGATGTTGCCATTGATGCCGTTACGGTGTATGAAAAGATTGTTGAAAAGACGTACTATGCGTTCCATGAAAATGAGAGTTTTGAAAAGGGCTTTGGCCAATGGGAGAATGTCGATTATGACAATATTGACTGGACCCGGCAATCAGGGCCAACGCCGAGCCGGGGGACCGGGCCCAATGGGGCGTCAAAAGGGAACAAATACCTTTATCTAGAGGCAAGTCATGGCAACCACAACAAAGCTGGATCGATAGTACGGGAGCTTGATTTTACCAATGCGGAAAACCCGGTGCTGGCACTTGACCATATGATTCATGGCCAAGATGGTGGCAGGCTATGGCTCATTGTTGTCTATGGTGACAATGACCATGTTCATATACCCATCGCCACGGGCGAGAGGGAAAACTCAAAACAAGAATGGCAGCGTGCACGCATTCCGTTAAAGGATTTTGTAGGTGGAAAAGTGCAGCTAACCATCAGGGGCATCACGGGCTCGGGCTATAGGGGAGATGTCGCCATTGATGCCGTTGCGGTGTATGAAAAGATTGTTGAATATGAAGGCTATGAAAAGGAAACAACAGCTACTGCCCAAAAAACTGCAATTGACGAGACAGAGACCATGGCTATGGATTTTGGCAATGAAGACAATGATGGCACCACGCTTAAGCTATACCCCAATCCGGCCAGAACGAATGTAAATGTGTCATTTTTTGTACAAAGAAGTAGGGAACAACATGGAATATTGAATATGTATGATCTCATGGGAAATAAAGTGCTTGAAACAAAAATTCCCATACGTCAGGGTAAGAACCAACACCTTTTAGATATCGGCAGCTATACTAGTGGTATATATATTGTTACCCTACTTACTGAAGAGACAGTGATGAAATCGAAACTTATAATTAAGTAGACGTGGTTTTGGTAGCCAGCGAATCAACGATGGGTGTTCTTCCTATTTCGGGATTGTCATCAGTATACCAGTGCAGTAACTGTTAGGTTTAAAACTATATGTGTTTAAAAAATGGCTAAAAACTGAAGTAGTTTACAAGTTGTTTATGTATTCAAAACTACCTTAAAGACTTGTCTATATTTTCTTGCATACCTTTTTATCCAAATGAACAAAGTGGTCAACCAATGTTCCATTTTGGTATAGGGCAAGATGATATGAATTTTTAGAACCATACTGTAAATTTACAATAATTTTACATTTAATTTACATTGAATTAATATTTTATTTACTTAAGCGTACTCATAACCTGAGGCCCATCCCTTTTTATTCTGTACGAAATGGGGCAAGAGTATGGTTCAAAGATTGGGGCTCTCTAGTGTTAGGGCCGATCAAAACATGCTTTTTCATTTTTTCAAAGCACTATTTTTCCGGGGATCTTTAGGCCAGCTTAACACGGGTTTAATCAATAAAATCTGACTGTTTGAAGCAGTACTTTTGAAAAAAGGTGTCTTTCGCAACATAGATTCCTACATTCCCAACTTGCGTCTTTACTTGGTTAGCGGCCATGTTTAGGTTTGCCTTGAATTTAAAAAGCAAAGATCATGGTAATTAAAAAATTAGTTTTCAGTGTTTTACTGTTGACATTTGCATTTAGCAGTGCACAAGAGTCAAAAGTGAAAATCAAACAAGTAGCAGCTCAATTCGTTAGAGGAGCCGATGTACAGGATGGAGAACTGTTGAAAGAGGTTTTGGAACCCAAATCACTCCAATATGTTTTGGTCGGAGGGAAACTGAATACCTTCTCTGCCAAAGAGTACATCAAAATGGTCAATGACAAACAATTGGGGGGCAAGCCTAGAAAAATCACCTATCGACATGCAGAGTTTTTGGGTAAAAACTTGGCTGTGGTGGTATTGAATGCCGTAAGTGAAGAATACGATTTTCTTTATCAATTGTCAATGACAAAATTGGCGGACGGAAAGTGGGAAATCGTGGGTGTGACCGCTGAAATAAATGGGGTGTAGAATGAAGTTGCTCAATGGACTTTTAGTATTGGTTTTAAACCTTTGTTCGTTTGCTGGTTCGTACGGCCAGCAAACGACAAAAGCTGCGGGAATGACCTTCGGTTACGAAGTTGTCGATAATACGTTGAAATGCAGTTTACAGGCACCCACCAATGGTTGGGTAGGGGTCGGCTTCAATACAAAGAACTCAATTGTTGGTAGTGACCTTTTACTTTTTAACGTGGTCAATGGAAAGGTCTCAAGCACTGATTTATTTGTTAAGGGAGCAGGCAACCCAATAAAGGATTCAGCTAACGGTGGCAAAAATACCATAACCTTATTGGAAGGAACCGAAAAGAACTCATTTACCCATGTTACGTTTACCATACCCATGAATTCTGGCGACCCCAACGATTTTGTTCATCTCTTGGGAAAAGAAGTTTGGCTTATTCTTGCGTATTCGGTCGATGATGATTTTGCCCATCATTCTAGAGTACGAAAGCATATTCCGTTTATAATAAATGATGATTGAAAATCATTTGTAACTTTCTGATATGATTCTTAAGCTCAATAGAACCAGAGTTGCCATATATCTGATTTGGGTGGTAGCGGCCCTGTTTACGAGTACCCAGTTGTACTTGAAAACCCTTGATGCCAATGGCACTGATTCTTGGGGAAAGCTATTCTTCATTCAATTTCTGGTCTGGAATATTTGGGGTGCACTAAGTCCCTTGATCTTTTGGTTGGGGAAACGGTTTAGAATAGATAGGCAAACTTATTATCGAGGACTTCTCATCCATTTGGTTTTTGCAGTGGTCATTGTCATTGCCTATTTGGCCCTGTATTCGATCATATGGAATTTTTTGGGCATTGGTTCATTCAGCAGGCAGACTTTCACCACATATTTTAAAGTATTTTTTCTTAACCTATTTCATTGGCATTTTTTCATTTACATGGCCATTATAGGCTTGGCGCATGCCATTCAATATCAAAAAGAACTAAAACAGCGACAAGAAGAATCAATAGAACTTGAAAGGCAACTTCTTATAAGTGAACTCAATACCCTAAAGGCCCAACTATCGCCACATTTTTTGTTCAATACCATCAACAATGTGGTCAGTACCATAGAGCAAGGAAAAAACGATGTGGCTTCGGGAATGCTCATTCGTTTGGGGGAGTTTTTAAGAATTTGCTTGGAAGAATCAAAACATAAACTGATACCACTTCGCAAAGAATTGGACCATATCAGAAAATATCTTGAAATTGAACAGTTCAGAAACGACGATCTACAAGTAATCATACGGTCAGAAAAGGAGCATGAAAGTGTAATGGTACCCAGTTTCATTTTACAGCCAATTGTTGAAAATGCGATAAAGCACGGCATTTCTAAAAGCAATATTGCTAACCGGATAGAAATCGGTAGTGAGCTGAAACAAGGTTTTCTAAAACTTTTTGTTTATAATGAAGGACCCGGTCTCGCGAATGAGATGAATAGAAATAAAGGAATTGGTGTTGATAATACCGTTACAAGGCTCAAAAAATTATATGGAAAAAGAGGTCATCTCGAATTGTTCTCGGTCAATGATGGCGTGATGGTCGAAATACGAATACCGTTGCAATAAGAAGATATGAAGTTTAAGACATTGGTGGTAGACGATGAATTGGAGGCCCAAAAAAGACTTTTGTTTCATTTGGGCAAGTTTGAAGAATTGGAGCTGTTGGGAGCGAATCAAAATGGAAAAGAAGCGCTGGAAACAATAAATTCAAAATCTCCTGATATTGTTTTTCTAGATGTTGAAATGCCTGAGATGAACGGTATCGATGTATTGGCAAATTGCAGGCCACCGTTTCCCTATATTATTTTCGTAACCGCATACAACCAATACGCCGTAGAAGCCTTTGAGCAAAACGCCGTTGATTACATTTTGAAACCATATACTTTCGAGCGTATTCAACGGGCCTTGAACAAGGCCACTACTTTGATTGAAAAGGATCGCTTGGCAAGCATCAATGAGAATTTCAAAGATTTGTTGTTCACCTTATCCAAAAGCAACGTGACCAATTTGAATACTGAATTCATTAAACGAATAGCCGTTAAATCCATTGGGCACACGACTTTTATACCTGTTGATGACATTATTTATATTGAAGCCGCCGACCAATATGTTGAAGTACACACTGAAAAAAAGAAATTTACCGTAAGGGAATCCATGGATAAACTGGAGAGAACTTTGGATCCCAGGTTCTTTTTCAGAACCCACCGGTCTTCAATCGTGAACCTAGAGTCGGTCATGGCCATAGAAAATGTAGATAAACATATAAGTCTTGTAATTCTCAACAACAAAAAGAAAGTGAAGATTGCCAATAATCGTAAGCAAGACTTCAAGGAAAAGATGAATTTTTAATGATCTAGGGTTCAAAAGAGATCGGTGCAATGACTGGCGGCCTAAAATTCAATTTCATCGTTTGTTTTTTAATCTAAAGAACTAAAAATAGAGTGTTATTTTCCTTTTCGAAATTGTCGGTATTTAAGGCTCATATTTGTTTTCTCTCAAGAAACTCCAATACTTTCTCTTTGTACATGTTGCCCAAGGGAATTGATTTTCTTTTTATGACTATATAGGTATTGGAGTAGTTTTCGATACGATGAAGGTTGACCAAATAAGACCTATGGGCGCGTATAAAAATATCCCTTGGCAATTTATCTTCCATTTTACCAATGCTGACCAAGGTGATATAGGTATCGTTGAGCGTAACTATTTTGACATGGTTCTTTAAGCTTTCAACATAGAGTATCGATTGCAGCTCTACCTTTACGTTTTCCCTTTCACTTCTAACGAAAATGTAAGAACTAAACTCAGGTTGAACAAATTGCGACACATCAGATGGAGATTCTTTTTCATTTAGCGATCGCTTGGCCTTCATAATGGCTTGCATCATGCGTTCTAAAGAAATGGGTTTTAGCAGGTAGTCGACCACATCAAGTTCAAATCCCTCCAGTGCGAAATCACGATGTGCCGTAGTAACCACTACCATTGGTGGGTTTTTTAAGGATTTCAAAAAAGAAAAACCATCCAATTTGGGCATTTCTATATCCAAAAAAATAATATCGACTTGCTCTTTTTCAAGAATTTCAAAGGCTTGCATGGCACTCCGGCACTTGGCAACCAGCTTTAAATCCTTGAATTCCCTTAAATGTGATTCTATTACTTTAATGGCAATAGGTTCGTCATCGACTATGAGACAGTTCATGTTTATTGATCGTTAATTCCACTTTATAGAAATCTTCTTGTGAGATCTTCAAGGTAAAGGCTTCACCATAAATCAACTTTAGTCGTTTTTCAACATTGGAAAGTCCGATGCCGCTAACGACCCTTGATTCTTGTTTGTTTTTCTTAATATGTTCTTCATCAATACTGTTTTCAACCACAAAGCGAAAAGAGTTTTCTTTAATGTCTGCCGAAATGTTTATCCAACTGGTCATCAACTCATCAGAGGGCCCATGTTTGAATGCGTTTTCAACAAATGAGATCAATATCAACGGTGCAATTTTATGGTTTTTGGGCGAACCATCAACCTTGTAGGTTATGGTCAGTTCATTGCCATATCTCAACTTTTCCAATTCAATGTAATTCGATAAACAGGCGAGCTCTTTTTCTAAAGGTATTTCCTTATCGTTGGAATCATAGAGCATATAGCTGAGTATTTCCGATAATTTCAGCACCAGTTCACCGGCATTTTCGTCTTTGGTGATAATCAGACCATACAGGTTGTTCAGGGTATTGAACAAAAAATGGGGCTGTAATTGATGTTTAAGGTAGTTTAACTCTGTTTCGAGTTTTTGGGTGATCAGCGACTTTGTCTTTCTTTCCTGTTCGATTTGTCGCTGAATAAATTTTATTATCAGAACCAGCGAAACTACAAATAGTAGGTCAAGGGCTTTGTAAACAATGTTTAAGGACAAAAATTTTGATTTGTCAATCTTTTTTAAATATACTTCTGAAGAGATTACATATTCACTGACAAAGTAGACTTCAATAAGGCGGAAGACGAAACCGCCAAGTATGACAAGGCCTAATATCCAAAGGAAAAATATCGGGTATTTATTATCCTTGGCATATTTCGGAAACAAATAGTAAATAGTGAAATAGGTTATGGAAAGTTTCAACGGTAAAATATGAAGCTCAAACAGAAACCATGGGCTATAACTGCCTTCATCGAATATTCCTGCATTGACAACTGTGTAGAACAGCCACCAAAACGTCCAATATGCGATATGCC
The DNA here is from genome assembly GCF_021534965.1 of Muricauda sp. SCSIO 65647. Lineage (NCBI taxonomy): Bacteria > Pseudomonadati > Bacteroidota > Flavobacteriia > Flavobacteriales > Flavobacteriaceae > Allomuricauda > Allomuricauda sp. SCSIO 65647. The sequence continues at coordinate 208,410 of NZ_CP091037.1, read as the reverse complement.
TGATAATTCGCTCTAGGGACCAGTTGTTATATTTTTTGGAAAAAATTAACATTTTTCAAATATAGTTGCCATACGCTCACATGGGTTTATTAAAAGGATACAAGTGAAGATAGCAAGTATGAAACCCATTAATTGCATTACAAAACCTTCATTTTAAGATACGAAAAATGGCTGTAGCTCGGTAAACGCAAGTAAAATGGGCTTAAAACCCCTATTCAAGCTATCAGAAGACACTACTTTTTTTGTTGGTACCCCAATTTTCATTCTCCATACTTCAAACAAGGCGATAAGACACTATTTTTCTGATAGACAGTATTTTAAAAATAATTTTAAGCATTATTCATCAATAAAATAAAAGTATTATGAAAACAACATTTAGATTATTCATCATTGCAGGGATGGTATTTTTTGCCCAAAGCTTGTTCAATCCTATCCATGCCCAAGAAAAGAAAAAAGAAGACCCAAGAATTCGGGTAGAAGACAACAAGGTCAAAATTTGGCTTTTCAATGAACAGCGTTCTGATTTAGTGGTCAAAATATATGACCGCCAAAGTAATCTTGTGAGAAAAGTGAAATTGGGCGATGGGTTGACCGTTGGAAAAATATTGGATTTCAATGGCTCAGAGAACGCTTATTACCGACTTGTTGTGTTGGATGGGAAGGAAGTGCTCTATCATGATAAAATTAAATTGGGCACCACATGAATTCAATGAGATTTGATATGGCACCCAAATTTGGGTGCCATTTATCACCTTGAAAAAAACCGTTAATGAATGATGATTTATAGAAGGTTGCCAATTGAATTTTATATAGCCTTTATGCTTTTTGATCTCCACATCACTTATTCAATAATACTTTACCAATGGGAAGCTTTCTGATTCTATCTCCTGTAGCATCAAAAATGGCATTGCAAACCGATGCATATGTTACAGGTCCGGCAATTTCGCCCACTCCCCATGGTTTTGATTCATCATTCTTGCAAATATGTACCTCGATTTCTGGAATTTCATTTATCGTCAACACCTTATTGTCATGAAAATTATTGCGCTGCACAACCCCATCTTTATATTCAGTTCCTCCATAAAAAATGGCTGAAAGCGCCCAAATAATACCGCCTTCCATTTGTTGCTTTACCAAGTTTGGGTTTACCACAAGGCCACAATCAACCGCAATGGTCACTTTATCTACCGATATCACCCCTTCTTTTATGGATACGTCTGTTACAGCCGCCCCATATCCATTGCCGTGCATATAGGGATATGCGGCAATGCCTTTTCCTGAACCGGAGGGTAGTTTCTCTCCCCAACCGGCTTTTTTGGCAGCCAAGATCAAAGCGCCCCTCAATCTTCCAAGATCGCACTCAAACCGATGGTTGACCGGCAACATCTTGTTGGCCGGCAACATGCTCAATCTAAACTCCAAAGGATCCCGTTTAAGTTCAAAAGCCACTTCATCGATAAAACATTCTGTGGAAAATCCTTCGGCATTTGCCATTACGGAGCGCCATGCGCCCATTTGGGTGAAGCCCTTGACCTTGATTTCATTGGCTGAACGGTTGGGGATATCATAATACAGCCAAGCACTGAGACCGCCCCAATTGTCCATCACATTTTTAAGGTTCCAACCCATTATTCTACCCTTTTTGATTTGAACCGTGTGCTTATTGAGTTCAAAAGGGTTCAGGTAATCGAACTTGATATCATCTTCACGGGAGTAGCACATCTTGACCAAATCTCCTCCGGCAGCTTCAGAGACTATCAACGCCTCTAGGGCATAGGCCGAGGAATATCTTAAACCGAACCCACCACCACTTGGGTGGCAGTTGACCTTTATCTTTTCTTTTGGTATTCCGAAATGCTTTTCAACATTTCCCATGATTTTATCCGCAGACTGTGTCCCGACCCAGATTTCACATGAATCAGTGCGGTACTGCGCCGTTGCATTTAGTGGCTCCATGCAGGCATGGTGCTGATATGGAAATTCATAGGTATGTGAAATTGTTTTGTCGTGGCCCTCTACTTTTTCTATTGGCCCATCTACCAAAATCTCCCTTCCTTGCTCACTTTCTAGAAGTCCATAACAGTTTTTTACAAAATCGTCTGAATCAATTTTGGCTTTCTCACCCAGATTCCATTCAGCTATCACGGCTTCCTTTCCCTTGAATGCCGCCCAGGTCGTGTTCGCAATGACGGCGATGCCATCCCTAACATGTGTGGCGTCATCAAGAACTACCCCCTTTACTGGAACTACCTTTTCCACTCCAGGAATATCAATGGCTACAGAATCATCATAATTCTCAAGGGAACCCATAAAGACCGGACATCTGGCAACGGCCGCATATTTCATTCCTGGCAGCTTGAGGTCTATACTATAAGGATGTTTTCCCGTGACGATGTCAGGTATGATCTTACTTTCCAGACTATTGCCGACCAATGTGAACTTTGATCGATATTTTAAGGGTGTCTCATCGAATAGTTCTCGATAGTTTTCTGGAACAACCACCTTCTCGGCCAGCTGCCCATAGTCTAATTTTTTGTCGGTGCCCAAGAGTTGTACGACACTCTTTTTTGCAATGCATTCATCAACATAGACAGACCATTCTTTTGCTGCAGCCCCGATCAGTAGATTCTTGGCAAACGCTCCTGCTTTTCTCAACAGATCCCAATGGCTAAGAATACTGGTGCTGCCTCCCGTTATGTTGGCCACATCTTTGATGGGCCCTGCATACCTTATGTTGATTTTTGACCAGTCTGCTTCCAATTCTTCCGCGATAATGGCAGAAAGGCCTGTACTGACACCTTGTCCCATTTCGTACTTTGTCAGAGAGACAAAAATTTTTCCGTCTGACCGAATCTGTAAAAAATCTGTTATGCTGTTGGCCCCATCTTGATGAAATACATTTTCAGAAGTTACCAGCGGTTTTTTGAATTCGGTATTCACGGTTACCTCACCTACACAGCTTTCCAAAAAATTGAGTCCTATTACAAGCCCGCTACCGGCAAATGAGGTGTTTCGAATGAAGTTTCTACGTGATATTTTGTTCTTTCCCATGATGTTCAGCTATTCTCTAGTACTGTATTCAACGCTTTGAGTATGCGGGGGTAGGTGCCACAGCGACAAATATTCCCTTGCATGGCATCTAAGATTTCGCTTTCGGTTGGGTTGGGATTGGTTTTCAACAGCCCTACGGCACTCATGAGCTGCCCACTTTGGCAATATCCACATTGTGGTACCTGTTCTTTTATCCATGCTTCCTGAAGTAGACGATAGGGGGTTTCTTCTATCCCTTCGATGGTTTGGATCTTTTTTCCTTCCGCAATATGTACTGGAACACTACACGACCTGATAGGCTTGTCGTCCATTAAAATGGTGCATGCGCCACATAAACCCTTGCCACAGCCATATTTGGTGCCGGTCAATTCAAGCACATCCCTGAGTACCCATAAAATGGGCATGTCAAGACTTAGTTCTAGTTCATACTCTTTGTCGTTGATGTTTATCAGCATAGTTCGTTGATTTTTTATGTTTTTGGAAAAAGATATTCAAACCCTATATCGAACCTCCAATAAAATGCCGGACGTCAGATTTCATAGTATGAAATTGAAGGTTTTATGGACAAATGATCGCCTGAATAAAAATGATGGTACCCTGCCAAATGTTAGGGAACCAATGCAGGCGTATTGGGACAATGGTCTACTTTTTTTCGACAAACCATTTGGTGCCCCATCTTCGAATTTGATGACTTACAATTTCGCCGGTTATTACATTTCTTGTCATGGTATCATTTTTTCCATTGGTAGAGGCGATGAGTGACCATTCCAAATTCTCTTTCAACAATACCTGTTTCCCTTCAAAATCTGGAATTTGGCCAACTATCGGGTCAATTTGGGCGGTGACGAACCTACCATGTTGAGAATTCATGATCGTGATAAACTTGGCCAACACCGTATGCTCTACATAAGTATCTGAATGATCGGGTGTCATTGAATTGTAATATAATCTAACGGTCTCCCCGTTCTGTATTGCCAATATGAGTTCAGCTAAGCTTCCGCCTACTGCAGTACCTTCAGCATCATTTTCATAAACCAGCGCCCAATTATCTTGAGAAAATACTGTGGTAGAAATCAATAAAAAGGAAATAATAAAATACGGTTTCATATCATTTGTATAAGGGTTTGTTCATCATTTTTTGTGTATTCTCCGGATATTCCAAAAACCAGGTCATTTTATGGTTTTGTGGCCAATTCTTGATCAACTGCCCATCGGATCGATCATAGACCTGAGCATTGAATGTTCCCTTGGTGGTCATGATGCACTGCCAGATATGGCCCCCCTCACCAAATGTCTGCCCGTCGATATCAATGTAACTTTGTAGCAGTGGATGGGGATCAATTATGGCAGATACATTTTTATCTTGAATGATGCTTATGTACAAAGGTTTTGCTACGTGCTCAAGCCTTAAGATCGAATCGCCCAACTCTCTTTGCCAGCCCCAGCCAATTCTAACGTCATATCCGTTTCTGATTCCCATGACGAGGGAATCAATATTGCCTTCGATACGCTTTCCGTTTTCGTCATGTTTGTAAATCGCTTTCCATCCTGAATTTATTGGTTCTGTAGGTTGTGTTTTTGAGCCTTCTTGATTGCATGATGCAATTGTCATTGTAAAAACCATACTATACATAACGGCACGCAATGTTCTCATCGGCTTGCTTTTCATTTTGTTTGATTTAAATATGGATATGGAACCATTCACACCTATCGTTGATGGACTTCAAGTTGAGCAAAGTTCTTTATTCAACTTCCTTTTCTTGTAACATCATTTTTTGAATAATTTCATTGATTTCATATTCTTGCTTCTGAATTCTGTAAAATATGATCGTACCATCATCTTTCACCCTCTTTTCCACAATTGACATACCCAATCGTTGCGCCACTTTTTGTGAGGCCAAATGGGGTTCATCGGTAGCTGCAATGATATAATCAAGTCTCAACTCATCAAATGCATAGTCAACAATGGCCGAACTGGCTTCTGTGGCATATCCTTTCTCGGTATGGTGTTTCAGTAAGGCATAGATCAATTGGGGCTGTAACTCGTTGAAAAAGTACCATAAACCTACATAGCCTATGGTGGTCTCCCTTTCTTTTAAGCATATTTTCCAAAGGCCGAATCGGTTTTCTTCAAAATGTCTTATGTTTTGTTCCATGATTTGATCTGCCGTCATGGCATCGATTATCTTATTGTCCCACAGATATTTTCTAATAAAGGCATCATTGTTCAAAAGTTGGAACTCTTTTGCGTCTTCGAGAATATAGGGCATCAGTCGGAGCCGTTTTGTTTCAAGATCAAACTCTTTCATTTAAAATCGGTTTTTGGCAGATATCCATTAATCATTTTTTACAACGGACAAAATCCGGACAATTTCCTTGTTAAAGCGTTCAGGTTCTTCAAAGCAGGGGCTATGGCCAGATTTTTTGAATTTGATGAACTCTTTCTTCGGGGCCTTGATTTCGGCATGATATTCTTCGACCAATGTCCATGGCGTGTTGTAGTCATAGGCCCCTGAAATAAAAAATACGGGAACCTCAAATTCTTTATATTTCTCAGGAATGTTATAATTATTGAAATCTGGGTCATAAATGATGTTCCCGGCAGAAAACCCAGAACTTTTACCATACTTCAACAAATCAGATAACGAATATTCCCTAGACAGCCATATGTTACAGATCCAATCAGAATAATTTGTTCTTCCATATCGTTCTCCTCCTAGTTTTAAGAGCCAATGCTTTTGTTTGACAAGCCCCCAAAAACCATTTTTGTACATCGTTGCAAAATCTCCTGATTGTGGCGCGCCACTTTCATTGAGGTCTCGCAATGCTTTTTTATGATTCTTTTCCTTTGCCTTGTTCAGGGTATACTCATATGAAAGAAATTCTCCCCGATAGGCTTCCAATTCTTGACCTATGCCCACATAGGCCATAAAATGGTCGGGATTTCTATGAATTGCATAGATGCCCAGGCGAGCTCCCCATGAATGCCCTACTAAGAACAACTTCTCTTTGTTGAACCTTTTTCTTAAATAAGACACCAAGAAATCAACATCTTTATTGTAGAGATCTACTTTTATCTGCGTTTTGGGAAAGTCTTTTTGATATGATTTTCCGGCATTTCGTTGGTCCCAATATACTACCGTGAAATATTTCTCCAATTCACTATTGTACTTGCGCAACAGCGCAGTGGCCGAAGCACCTGGCCCACCATGAAGAAAAAGCAATATCGGATTGTCTTTGTTCTCGCCTCTTATAAGAACATATTGCTTGGTTCCATTGATATCTAAGTAATTGATTTCTGATATGCCGTTGTCGGTCTTGATCTTTTTTGTTGAAGAACATGACCCCAAGACCAGTATGATGAATACCGATAAAAGGTGTTTTTTCACCTTGATTGGGTTTGAATAGATTCCACGTTTCATTTAATTCTCGGTCATTAAAATTTTAAACATTCCCGGGCTATTGTTTTTCCGTTCGATAAACCCAAATCTTTTATAAAATTCTGTTGTACCCTCAGCCGCCATCAGTCCAATAAAAGCGTGCTGTGGAGCCATCGTTTCAAAATAGTGCTCGATATGGTCCATAATAAGTCCGCCCACACCTTTGCTGCGATAATCTTCGTGAACAATTACATCTTGGATATAGAAATAGATGGCCCCATCACCCACAACACGACCCATACCTATCATATTGGGGCCATCAAAAACCACTACGCTGTACAAATGGTTTTTAAGCGCAATTTTTACGGCCGGGTCTCGAACCATGCCCCAGTTGGTCTGATTTCTTAGAAGTTGATATTCTTCAACGGTAGGTGCACGTTCTTCAATTCGAATATTTTTATGTTGTCTATTTTTCATTCTCGCATTACTTTTTTGAGCATCATTTTGATAATAGGTTTTTCCTTTTTAAATGACCAGGGGAGATTTTAAATATCTACACCCTGGCCATTACTCAACCTAACACTGATTGGCTATTAAGACACAGTTTGTTTTGAATGGTTGGTTATACTCTTGTTAATTTTGAGTTTGGTCACTTGGTCTGAAATTTGATAGTAAAGGCTCCTTTTACAATCTCTACCATATCGTCAGTATCACGTATAACCGAGGGGTTCACGGTAATGTGATAGAGTTTCCCTTCAAATTTTCCGGTAATGACACTGTCATCAACACTGTCGATGGTGATTTTTACTTCATCTACCCCGACCCCGGAATAGAAACAAAGAACATCTGGTGCAGCGCATTGTGCTTGTAAGTTCTTGACCGATTCATCAACCCAAGTGATAGTCCCTTCCACTCCGGTAAGTGCATAAGGCAATTTTTGGTTTTCGATATCCACCCCATTGATCCTGATGGTCCAGAAACCTTCGCTATCGTCTTTGCCATTCTTAAAAGATTGCAATAAAAGCGTTTTATCCATTGGGTTATACACGTTGATATCCCCATTGCTTCCACCGTTGAATACGGTTTGCTCATACGTACTCATGGTATTTAGGGTCTCGCCCGCTATACCAAATTCAGGAGGCTGTGGCGATTGGTCGTCATCATTTTGGCAAGACCAAAAAAGGCCTGTGACCATTAGTACGATTACAATATTTCTCTTCATCATTTTTTTTACTGTTTAGCAATTGTTTTTATCTAAGGCTGAGGTGTCAATCTCAAATACGCTTTCACTTCTTCAAAGCCTTTTGGAAACAGTCTTTCTGCCTCGTCATTGCTAACGGAAGGAAGAATCACGCAATCTTCCCCGTTTTGCCAATTTGCTGGGGTGGCCAATGATTCATATTGTGTAAGCTGCAATGAATCGATGACCCTAAGCAGTTCTTCAAAGTTTCTCCCTGTTGAAGCCGGATAGGTCAAGATGAGCTTCACTTTTTTATCAGGTGCTATGATGAAGACCGAACGAACGGTCATGGTCGCATCATCGTTGGGGTGGATCATACCATACAATGTGGCTATTTCGCGTTTGTCATCGGCGATTAAAGGAAACGCGACATGCGCATTTTGCGTCTCCTCGATATCCTTGATCCACTCAAAGTGTGCTTCCAAAGGGTCTACACTGATTGCGGCCACTTTAATATTCCGTTCTTCAAATTCCTCCTTACAGTTGGCCATAGCGCCCAATTCAGTGGTGCACACGGGGGTAAAATCTGCTGGGTGTGACACCAACATTCCCCAGCTGTCCCCAAGCCATTCATGAAAATCTAATCTTCCCTCTGTACTTTTTGCAGTAAAGTTTGGGGCTACATCCCCTAGTCTAATTGTGTTCATTTTAAATATTTATGTAATTGATGTTCGCTTGATTGATGTGTTGTTTTATGCACCGGCGATTGTTACGGATATGGTTCAAAAATGAAAAGACTAATTTTTTCAAAAGCCCAATTCATTTTAAGCGTCGAAAGCTACACATCCATTGATTTCGGCAACCTTAAAAAATGCCCAAGATCAAATTATTTGATACTAACGAAGCAAATTTTGGTTTGAGTCCATCTTCTACCGATATGATTGTTTCACATTCATTACGTGTCATCTTAAAAACATGTATTTTGTTTTTAAGTGTATGTTTGGTCGCGCAATGGCGTTTGACAAATTTGATTTTTCTATCTCCAACAACTCAATACTTGGCAATGCGCCGATACGGCCACACTGATGGGTCACACCCTCTACGAGGTCATAGATGATGTTTACCTTCAACCCGTCGACCAAGTATTCTTTGTCAAGGTTTTGGGGAAACAATAAATTGTCATTTTCTGTTTCAATGATATAATCATCACAACCATTGGGCGGTGCGAGCAACCTTACTGTTGCTTTTACCATGAGTATATTTTCAGAATCGTCGTCGTCAGAGCATGCCGAAAATAGTAGGACCAATGCCAAAATCAAGATTTTACTTCTCATTCCCATTTCAATTTTTATTTTTAATTTTTTTAGTGCCCGCTTTGGTGGGCTCAATTTTTCTACAAAGTTTTGGCGTAAAATGCATTTATAAAAACATAGGTTGTTCAGAATACCGTATCTAGGACAAATTCAAACCATCTGCCTCATAGCTTTTGGTTCATTGGTTTGGGTAGGTATGGACTTTTTTGGACCGGACAGATTATGGTATCCAAAATTTCAGCAATGAGAGACTTTACAACAACTGGTTTTAGAAGCTTTCATGACGTTCGTTTTTGATTTCTTATGTTCAAAACAAACCTAGGCCGAACCTTGTTCGAAAAAAAGATATAAGTTGGCAAATGTGGAATCTATGTTGTGAAAAAGTGTATGTTCTTAATGAAAGATTTTCATGACAAGATCAAGGCAAAGTCTTAAACCAGTTTGGGTAACTCAGGCTTTGGGTCTGAAAAATAAGCTTTTAACATTTACGATCATCGTGGTTTTTTTAGTGATGATGTAAAGAGTAGAAAACCAACCTAATGGTCTAAAGATATCTAGGTGTAGTATATCAGGTTATCTTTGATGTTAGATTTCAAGTATAATGAACTCGATTTTATACTTCATCGTTTGGGCTGCATTGTTACAGGGTCTTTTTTTGGCCCTCATCTATATTTTTTCAAAGAAGCATGGAAGTTTTGCCAATACGCTTCTCGGCCTCTTTCTAATAGCTATCGTTATTGAGGCAATTACGGCAATTCATCCTTTTCGAACTATCGGCACATACACTTTGGCCGAGTATTTTGCATTACCTGATGTGATACTCTTTATCCCCATTCTTTTTTTGCATTTCGTACTGGAGAAACTGGGAAGTTCCCATAAGTACCGATTGTTTTTAAAGGTAAATTATTTCGTAGCACTATGCATTAGTCTTATTACATTGCTGAATCTCTATTTATTTTTCTTTGAATCATCGTCAATTTCGTCAACCTTTGACTTCTCGGTGGTGTACTGGTTTCATTTTGGTGTTAAATCGTATGCATTTCTTATCACGGTATACGCATTCTTCATAGCTTGGCAGGAAACCAGACGTTATAAAATCTTGGTTCAAAATGAATTTTCAGATTATAATTTACTACAAATCAATTGGTTACAATATTTAATCTATTTACTTCTTCCCGTCGTCGTTCTTTGGGGGGTAGCATTGCTAAGAGTTGTCATCGTAACTGACTTTTCAGATGATTTCGACATCCCGATATTTGGTCTTATTGCCTTATTTCTTTACTATCTGAGTTATAGGGCCTACCTACATCCAAACTTATTTGAAAGACTTCCTGAAAGTATATTGGAAAAGGAAAGTGCTAAACCCAATATTTCTGAGGATAGGGGCACTAAGGAAAACAGTGGCAGGATTGAAAAGTTGATGACCGAAAATGAGTATTATTTAGATCACGATCTGACCATTGGTACTTTTGCTAGGGAAGTAAACATCTCCCCACGTAAAATTTCTACTTGCATTAACCAAGACCTAGGGAAAAACTTCAATGAGTGGGTGAATGATTTCAGGGTCAAAAAAGCAAAGGAACTCCTTGAGCAGGACACAGATTATAGATTGTCTATTGAAGGTATCGGATTGGAATCAGGATTTAAGTCAAGGTCTGCACTTTATGCTGCATTTAAGAACAAGTTGGGATGCTCACCCGGAGAATATCGTAAAAGCAATTTTCCTGTTCATTGAGATATTTTTACACAACCTGCATCTTTCTTTCCGTAGTAATCATGTACAACCCGGAAAGCCATTGTAAAAACCTTCATTATCGCACCTGAAGCGGAATTGAATGTTTGGGTCGTTAAATAAGTCTATGTGGTAAAAGCTCGGCTTTTTTGTTGATAAATCGAGCATACCTTTCTATGGGATACTGTAAGGTTTTGCACAAAAAACCTACTTTTGTACCAACAGCAAAACAAAGTGAAAAGATAGGTTATGTCAGAACAGGTTGAACGATTGAAAACTTTGATAGTGGGCTCGGGACCAGCAGGCTATACTGCAGCGATTTATGCGGCACGCGCCGATTTAAAACCTGTAGTATATACGGGTATGGAACCTGGTGGCCAATTGACCACGACCACTGAGGTCGATAACTTTCCGGGGTACCCAGAGGGGGTCGATGGCCCTACCATGATGATACAACTGCAGCAACAGGCCGAGCGCTTTGGCACCGATGTCAGGGTAGGTATGGCCACTGCGGTTGAATTGAGCGATGAGGTTGGCGGAATTCATAAGGTGACCATTGACCATGACAAGGTGATCGAGGCCCAAACCATCATTATTTCAACCGGTGCTTCTGCAAAATATCTGAACATACCTAGTGAGCAACGCTTACGGGGCGGGGGTGTTTCAGCCTGCGCGGTCTGTGACGGATTTTTCTACAAAGGTCAGGAAGTGGCCATAGTGGGTGGCGGTGATACTGCAGCAGAAGAGGCCTCGTATTTGGCCAATATCTGCAAAAAAGTAACCATGCTGATCAGAAAAGACCATATGCGTGCTTCTAAAGCAATGCAGCATAGGGTAAATAGCCTTGATAATATTGAAATTAGGTATAACACCGAAGTTGATGAGGTATTGGGCGACCAAGTCGTTGAGGGTCTCAGGATGGTCAACAACCAAACAGGGGAGAAGGAAGAAATCGAGATCACAGGTCTTTTTATTGCCATTGGCCATACACCCAACACCGATATTTTTAAAGGCCAATTGAATATGGACGAAACTGGTTATATCATTACCGAAGGCAAGTCGACCAAAACCAATAAACCTGGTGTTTTTGCCAGTGGCGATGCCCAAGACAAAATATATCGCCAGGCCGTGACCGCTGCCGGTACGGGCTGTATGGCCGCTTTGGATGCCGAACGTTATTTGGCCACTGTTGAAACAAAAGAGACGGTAATCTCATAAAGAATAGTTCAAGCATAAAAAAAGGCCCTGTAATTTACAGGGCCTTTTTTGTTAATCTATCCGTTTATAATTTTCTGAAAACGTTCGATTTCCTTCTTCATCTAAACTTATTTGACTATACGTATCCTTTTTTAGATCCAGTTCGAAAATAAACTCTGTCAATGTGTCGAGAGCTTTCATCATTTCGGCATCTCCGTAGATAATGGTTTCATGAAGTTCATCTTCAGTGATATAGTAAGAACCGTACCCAAACCTACCGATAGATTCATTGGGTACATATCTAGACCACATCACTTTGCCGTTATAATACATTTTTACTTGCCGATAGCCTTCTGATTTTGGCTCGGTGCTTGAAATATTGACACCATCATCATAGTGGTGAAAGCTTACGAGTTCCCATGTGCCCTCGATAGAATGAAAAGGTTCACTTTTTTCATGATCGTTGAGTTCTGTGGCTGATATGAATATGAGCATCAAAAAAGCCAATCCTAATATTTTTTTCATGGCATAGTGTATTTAAATGAGGAAAATTTTTCACATAAAAGATACAATTTTTTTGTGGAATAATCAGAATATTGGTTGGCTTTTAAATGATGCGGCAATACATGGCCAAAACCATTGATTAAATGGTTTGTAAACAAAAAAGCCTTGATAAAAATCAAGGCCTTCAGATTGGTTATGATTGGTTGTTTGGTTTTGGTATATATTCAGTATTTGTGCACGCTGCCCGAAACCGATTTTTTCGCGGTGACCTGTGCTTCGCCCGTGTACGAAATGTCGGCACCACTATTGGCATCGGCTACCAATGATTCTGAAACATTTACTGAAATGTCAGACCCGCTACTGGCATCGGCCACACATTTTTTGGCCATCAATTCTCTAGCTCTGATATCGGCGCCACTGCTGGCATCGGCTTCCAATCTATCGGTAGTGCCCGAAACCTTTATGTCCGCGCCACTACTGGCATCTGCATATACTTCATTGGCCTCGATTTCGGCGTGTAGGTCAGATCCACTACTAGCATCAAGCGAAATTCTATCTGCCGTAAGCCTATTTTGTACTATTAAATCGGCCCCGCTTGATGTTTCCAAAGCCGTAACCGTTGGTAAGGTTACATGAATGTTTTTAGTGGCCCTGCCAATATTTTCTATGGTGTGTATTTTTAGTTTTCCATCCCTGATATCGGTAGCGATCAGATCGATGACATTTTCATCTGCCTCAACATCGATTCTGAATTCGTCACCTTGGGTTACGAAAACATCGAGGCCTTCAGCGGCGGAAACCTCTGTAAAGTCATCGGTTACTTTTCTTGATTCTTCGACTACAACCCCGTTGCCGGCCTTGCCTTTGCCAAAGTTGATGTCAAAGGCGCATGATGATGCGAAAAGGGCCAGTAGAAAGGCGATTGCGATTTTTGCTAGTGTTGTCATGATTGTTGTTTTAAAGATTGATTAAAATTCGTGTTTTTGTTGTCTATGTCGTACTAATGATTTCCCAATTGTCGAAAATGGCTACTGAGTTGTAATCAGTTGTTTTCATTGGCCTTGATTTCGACTCCGTCTTCATCGATTTTCATTTTGAAAGAGTCTGCTCCATCCTTTAAATCGATGTCGACACCATCTTCATTGATAATGATTTTCCCTTTGTCGTCATCATCATCATCATTTAGGTCGATGGGGCAGTTTTGGCATTTTAGTTCGCCATCGCTGCCCATTGACCATATGTAATCAACTATGCCACTACGGTATAGGTTGTGGTCATTTTTTGTGCTTCTTCCAATATGGCCCCTCACTGATCGATCAAACGTGACGACCTTGCCCGTAGGAATATAAACGGTAGTCCTGACCTCTTGTTGGCGGGCCTTGTTCGAAGTCGCTGTGGTAAAAAAATCGTTCAAGACGATTTCATTACCGCTTACCAGGTACCCATAATCTACTTTGGCAGCCCTTTCCCTGGCCTGCTTAAAGGTTTTGCCATGACTATCTTTTCTAACGTTGATGTAAAGAAGCGAATCTTCAGATTGTTTGATGTCAAAACGTATATCATCTGACATCAGAACCGGGTTATCATCTTTGTCATAAGAAAGAATCATTCTTCCGAAATGCATTTTCTCCATGCTGTGTTCCTGTTCAGAATCGTCCATTTTGATCTGAATGGTATCATTATCTTCCAAGAGCGCATATTCGATTTTCTCGTTGACGCTTCCCACGGTCGCAAATTCAGCCGCTTGGCGTACGCCCAAGGCAATAAGGGTTCCGATTGAGATAAGCCACAATCCCAATAAAGAGAACTTTGCAATATTTCCTATTGATTTCAAGTTGTTCACCAAAATCTTCAATCCTAAGTAAAGAAGGAAGAAAAAGGGAATGCCAATGGCAAAGAACAACAGTATTGATACCAACCAAACAGGTGCCCCTGAGGTATTGACAATATCATAAAAATCGATTCCAGGTACTTCGACCGCATCAACGATACCCACCGTGAACAGTCCGATAAACAACCCTATCAGGGTAGATGCACCAATGATGATCAATAGAATGCCGATGAATTTGGCAAACACCTTGAACAGAAACATAATAATGTCACCCAAGGTGTCGAAAAAGGTCTTGGAGCTGCTTTTGACCTTGTTGCCCACTTTTTCGTAGTCAACGTTTTTTACTTTGTCTGCAACATCACCAAACCCCTCTTTAACTTTGCGTTCTATATTGCTGATGTTGACTGGCTCCCCCGTCATGTCCAATTTTTGCGAGGTGGTGGCCGCTTCGGGCACTAAGATCCAAAGAACGATATAGGCAATGAGCCCAAAACCACTGCCAAAAATGGCGAGCAGAATGAATATGATACGTATCCATAACGCATCAAAGCCAAGGTAGTGCTCTAAGCCTGCGCTGACACCGCCGATATACTTGTGGTCGATGTCGCGGTACAATTTCTTTACCCTTCGGGTTTCAGAAGTGGTTTTTTTCTTGGGTTCATCTTCAAAAATGTCTTCATCGACCATATAGTCTTCTGGCTGCCCCATGACCTCTATGACCGCATCAACCTCTTTTTGGGTGATGACTTGGCGCTCATGCTCCATTTTCTCTGAAAAGAGTTCTGCGATACGTGCCTCGATATCGGCAATGATCTCATCACTGCCCGAGGTGCCCGCAAACGAACGCTTGATGGCCTCGAGATAGCGTCTCAATTTGTTATACGCTTCTTCATCGATGTGAAAGAAGGTATTGGCGAGATTTATATTTACTGTCTTGTTCATTTTCTGATTGTTATTTTTCGTTGGTTACGAGATTTACGGCATTTCGAAGTTCATCCCAAGTACCGTTGAGTTCTTTTAAAAATAGTTGGCCCGTTTCTGTGAGTCCGTAATATTTACGTGGTGGCCCTGAAGTCGACTCTTCCCAACGATAGTTGAGCAGGCCCGCATTCTTCAATCGGGTCAGCAAGGGGTAAATGGTGCCCTCGACCACGAGCATCTTAGCGTCTTTGAGGGCTCCGAGTATCTCAGAGGCATACTTGTCACTATCTTTGAGAATAGACAATATACAGTACTCAAGAACCCCTTTGCGCATTTGTGCTTTTGTGTTTTCTATGTTCATAATTACATGGTTCTTATTTAATTAACTGTTCGTTTTTTGTTTCCACCCAGTCCCCTGTGATGAGCAGGGGAGTGGAAACGTGTTTTTGATTGATTGATGACTGTTCGTTTTTTGATTGATCTGATTTCGTTTTTTTGTTCCGATGACTCCCGATAGCTATCGGGACGGGACGGTAGATGAATAACTCCTTGTTTTTATGGTTTTACTTAATAAATTTTATGGTAAACGGGTATTTGAACTCTTCTCCTTCATTGGTTCTGATCGTCGCCAAGATGGTATAGACCACATTGATGACCACCAGTGCCGCTTGCATAAGCCCAACAATGCCCACGGGCCAAAAAAATCGGCCAAACCTAAAATCGTCACTACTGATATGAATATCAAGATTGTTGAAATCATTTAGGTGGTGCAGGCCTAAAAACTTCCAATCAAATACATCGGGCAAAAAACCGATGAAAAAGGGTACACTGATCAGACCCACTACGATGGCGTAGAGCAGCATGCTGATTTGAAAGTTCAGGGCCTGTTTGCCATTGTAATCGACGAATTCATGCTCTTTTTTGTTGGCGGTCCATAAAATCAATGGAAATATGAAATTGCCAAAGGGTATAAAGTACTTAGAAAAGGTCGACGCATGTATGAGGGCCGAGAGATTTCGTTCGTGTTTGGTCAAGGTTGTTGCCATTTTTGATCGATGATTTTTAGGTTGATAAATGGTTTACCTATTAGCTTACGATGCAAATATATATCCAAAAGATGGTACTATGCAAAACAAAGTACTATAAATTAACATATTTTTAACATTTTAGGATTGGATAATTTTAGCTACTTTTAGTGTCCATAAATCTCAAAAATGGCTGAAAATACCAGTAAATTCAATGCTTTTCTATTCTTTAAACTGCCATCGGCGTGGTGGTGCGGCGTAC
Source organism: Muricauda sp. SCSIO 65647 (assembly GCF_021534965.1). Classification (NCBI taxonomy): domain Bacteria; kingdom Pseudomonadati; phylum Bacteroidota; class Flavobacteriia; order Flavobacteriales; family Flavobacteriaceae; genus Allomuricauda; species Allomuricauda sp. SCSIO 65647. Next base: position 192,014 of record NZ_CP091037.1, on the reverse strand, counting down.
GGTTGCGTTATATAGATGGTACCAAAGCGGTGACCACGGTAACGCATCGATGGGTGAACCAGAACCCGTTCAAATCGATGTTTTGGGCCGTTCAGGGCATGGCGGCAGAGCTGAGTACGGGGGCCATGGTCATCGGGCAAATTCAAAAAAGTGGTAGAAAGATCTCGATGCTCGTACAGAACAACAATGCCCATTTTTCAAAAAAGGCCACGGGCAAGATCACCTTTACCTGTGAAGATGGCCATTTGATCGCCGATGCAATTCAAAAAACGATCGAAACGGGAGAGGGACAGAAGTTTTGGATGAAGTCCGTAGGGGTCAATAAAGATGGGATAGTGGTCAGTACGTTTAATTTTGAGTGGACGATTAAATTAAAAAGGTAAAAGGTCGGGGTTTTACGTTGATGGAATCGGAATTGTAACAAAATCCCAAACTTCTCAACCTATAAACATATAAACTTCTAAACAGCTACAAAAAATGAACAATCACGAAATAGACTATGAAATTTATGGGGAAGAAATGCAATATGTCGAGATTGAGCTCGATCCCCAAGAGGCCGTCGTGGCCGAGGCCGGTAGTTTTATGATGATGGATACCGACATCAAGATGGACACCATCTTTGGTGACGGTTCGAATCAAGATAAGGGGGTCTTGGGCAAGATATTCTCTGCCGGCAAACGGGTCTTGACCGGTGAAAGCCTTTTTATGACCGCTTTTTTGAACGTTGGGCAGGGCAAGAAGAGTGTCAGTTTTGCCTCTCCTTACCCCGGTAAGATTGTGCCCATCGACCTTTCTGAAAAGGGGGGCAAGTTTATCTGCCAAAAAGATGCCTTTCTCTGTGCCGCCAAAGGCGTACGGGTGGGCATTGAGTTTTCAAAACGATTGGGCCGGGGCCTGTTTGGCGGTGAGGGCTTTATCATGCAAAAACTGGAGGGTGATGGTATGGCCTTTGTACATGCCGGCGGCACCTTGGCCAAAAAAGAATTGGCGGCTGGCGAGGTGCTCAAAGTCGATACGGGCTGTATTGTGGGCTTTTCACAACACGTCGATTATGATATTCAGTTCGTGGGCGGAATCAAAAACACCATTTTTGGCGGTGAGGGGTTGTTCTTCGCCACGCTTCGAGGTCCTGGTACAGTGTATATTCAATCTCTTCCGTTCAGTCGATTGGCCGGTCGCGTGTGGGCGGCGGCCCCCAAGGGAGGCGGAAAAGACAAAGGCGAGGGCAGTATTTTGGGAGGACTGGGAGACCTTCTTGATGGAGATAACCGGTTTTAGGGGTTTGATGCTCGGTGCCAGATGTATGATGTCAGTTGTTGAATCATCATTTTAGGGATAGAGCGGAAAGTGGATAATTTGGCGAAATTCAAATTTGAGAAGTTGCATATTTGGCGGGATGCCATGGATTTAGGAGAACAGATAAATTCCCTGACAGACGATTTTCCCAAAAAAGAAATGTACAATTTGTCATCCCAAATTTGTCGCGCTGCTGATTCTGTTGCCCTGAATATCTCTGAAGGGTCAATCATTCAATCAAAACCCGAGTTTAGAAAGTTTCTTGGATATTCTGCTCGTTCACTTGCTGAAGTAGTTACTTGTTTGCATAAATCCAAACTTAGAAAGTATATCTCAGAGGATAAATTTCAAGAGTTATATGATGATGCTTTTAAACTGATGAACATGATTATCGCTTTTCGAAATAAGTTATAATATTGCTTATGAGTACCCAACATCCAGCATCGCATACCAAACATCGAGCGTCAAACATTAAACATCTAACATCAAGCATCGAACATTCAACAACATGAATTTCAAGAACCTATTCAACTTTTTAGAGAAGCTTCAAAAAAACAACAATAAAGAATGGATGGATGCCAACCGCAAGTGGTACCATCAAGTTCGCAATGATTTCATCGCTTGGCTCGATGGGTTGGATGCCACTTTGGCCGAACAAGATAGGGACTATTACGCCACACCTGGCAAGAAGGGCATCAACCGCATCAACAATAATTTGATGTTCCATCCCAATAAACCAGTGTACAAAGACCATTTCGGGGCTGGTTTGGACAAGGCACCCCGCTCGGCAGATTTCTATCTCCATATCGGGGTTAATGAGTGCATGTTGGCCGGGGGGTTTTGGCGGCCTGAAACGAAGGTCCTTAAGAATATTAGGGACGGCATAGATTATAACGGCGAAGAATTGATGAAGATCATCAACAAGAAGTCGTTTCAAAAGACTTTTGGTGATTTGTACGAAGATGAGAAGTTGATCAATGCCCCGAAAGGGTTTTCAAATGACCATCCGCATATAGACTTGTTGAAAAATAAATCATTCGCCGTGGTCAGGGAAATTACGAAACAAGATGTGCTGCACCCCGATTTTGATCAAACGGTCTTGACCACTTATTTTGAGATGCTACCGTTCAGAAGGTATTTGAACGAAGCGGCGATGCTCTAGTCACTTGACCGTTCAATAGCACAAATAAATTCTCCATCCTATGAAATACGGAAACGTTCGAAACATCAAAAAAGAGCTGCTCTCAGACAATTGGTATTCGCTGAACAGAGTGACCTTTGAATATCAGCGTGAAGATGGTAGTTGGGAAACGCAGATTCGCGAGGCCTATGACCGGGGCAATGGTGCAGTAATATTACTCTACAACAAAGAAAAGGGTACGGTGGTATTGACCAGACAATTTCGTATGCCCACCTATTTGAACGGAAATGAAGACGGAATGATGATCGAAGCCTGCGCAGGCATTTTGGAAAAGGGAAATGCAATCGAAACCATTAAAATGGAGGTTCTGGAAGAAACGGGCTATCACATTGAGAAAGTTGAAAAGGTATTGGAATCGTACATGTCGCCCGGATCGGTCACCGAGATACTTCATTTTTTTATCGGGGAATATGATTCCCACATGAAGAAAACCGAAGGGGGCGGATCATCAGAAGAGACAGAGAACATCGAGGTGCTCGAAATGCCCTTCAGGGAAGCACTGACAATGATGAAATCGGGAGAGATCAGGGATGCCAAGACCATTATGCTACTGCAATATGCCCAGATCAATGACTTGATCTGACGTTTCGGTTCAATACGTGTCCCGAATAAATTCAAAGGTTTCTTGCATACGCTTTTTTACCTCTGATGAAGCCACGCGAAAATGGTTGTTCATAAAACTGAAGGTCAATGTTTTACCTGATTTGGTAATCAAATAACCGCTGAGGTTGTGATTATTGCCCAAGCTTCCTGTTTTTGCGTAGATGTAGGGTTCAGTAGTACCAGCGTACCAATCTTCAAGTGTGCCCGACACGCCACCTGCCGGAAAAAGCTCAAACAGTCGTGCCTGTGGAATTTCATTGTACATTCTGTGAAGCACGTGAACCATTGATTCTGGGGTAAAAAGGTTGTAGCGTGAGAGTCCAGATCCGTCGACCCATCGGGGCGGTTGCCTCAAATCGGCCAGCAACGTGTCAACGACAAACTGTTTGGCCCTATTGGTATTCAAGGTATCCGACAGGGTAGAGGAAGCCATGACAAGTAACTGTTCGGCCAAGAAGTTATCGCTTTCGAGCATCATCATGCGGCAGATGGAATCTCGCGAAATACCATATACCACCTTCTTTTCAGCCTGGGGCATTTCATTTATTAGGGATACCTTTTTTTGTAAGACATTCTCTAAAAGACTCCGTACCAATGTACTGTCGATTAAAAAGGGAATTGCTACGGTATCTTTTCTGGTCGTATTGAAATAAAAGGTGTTCTTGTATTCTTCCCTTTGCACGGGATAGTCGAGGGGCACCACGTTATCTGCAAAGAATGGCGGCGATACGTTTAGGGAGTCCCCCTGAAAGACAGTGACCACATTTCCATAGAGGGGCAGCACACTTTTTTCAGGGGAAAAATACCATTGGTAATCTTCCCAGGCCCAGCCGGGAGCGAAACGGGTATCTACAAAATTATTGAGATGAAGCGCCACATGGGAATATTGTTTCATGAGATTTATGGAGGTACTGTCTCCAAAATAGGGGTGTAGCAAAGAAGGGTCGCCCGTGCCCTCCACAAAAATAGTGTCATTTTGTGCCACATATTGCAATGTGGGCACTTCATCGGGAAGCATTTTCAGGGAAGCAAAGAGGGTAAAGATTTTCGTATTGCTGGCCGGGGTAAAATACCTATGGCCGTTATGGCTGAACAATGTGTCTTTTGTATTCTGGTCGATTACCAAAAAACCTGTAAAATGGTTGTTGAAAAGGTTCTGGGCAAGTTGGTCACGAAGGTGTTTTTGTACTTTTTTTTGCTTGGCGGTGGCACATCCCCCCAAAGTTGCCATTGCTATTGCACCACAAAGCCAAAATAGTGTAATTCGCTGTTTTAAAACAAGTTGCATATTTCCATTTGTCGACTTTAACAACTATTTATCTAATTTTTAACTCGAAATCCCTAACAAGATATACCTTTTATGAGTAACTTGGGGAACAACCTATTAACCCAAATAAACATTTTCATATATGGCTAGAGCTATGTTAGAGTACACCAAAACTGTCTTACAAAAAGTTAGTTTTGATGCCAAACTCTTTGCAAGAGAACTAAAAAAAGCAATCTCAAGGCTATTACCTAGCGAAATTGAAGAACTCAAAGTCTGGCTGCAGTACTTTGTGATGGACAAGCCAGAGCTTCAGAACACGCTCATCTATTTAAAAGCATAAAAAGCCGCCCATTTCGGGCGGTTTTTTTTATTGACCTTTGTTCAAGGGGCTTATGATCTTCACATCCTGAAAAGCAATGGCACCCCTGACAATGCCCGATATCACATCTTTCAAAGCTTCTGTAATCTGAATTTTCAACTCACTTTTGTGATGTATCAAACTTATTTCACGGGCAGGGGCGGGATTCTTGAAGTGTTTTAGGTTTTGCTTCTTTTTAGTGTCCAGTTCCAAGGTGTTCAGGTAGGGGAGCAGGGTCATGCCCATACCTTCGTTCGATAGATTGACCAAGGTCTCGAAGCTACCGCTTTCAATTTGAAAATGTTCGGTGATGTTGTTTCGTGATGATTGACAGAGATTGATGACACCATCACGAAAACAATGCCCGTCTTGTAGCAACAACACGTCTTCAATGTTCAAATCCTCAACAGAAAGTTCTTTGGTGCCGGCCAACCGATGACTGTTCGGCACGTAACCCACAAAAGGCTCATAGTAAAGTGGTTTTTCTTTGATGTATTCTATTTCCAACGGTGTAGCAGCGATGGCCGCATCGAGATGGCCGTCATGAATGTTACGTATCAAGGTTTCAGTGGGCTGTTCTTTGATGATCAAGTTCACCTTTGGGTATCGCTTGACAAAAGTGGGAAGAAACATCGGAAGCAAAGTGGGCATCACCGTTGGTATGATACCCAAAGTGAAATCACCCCCGATGAAGCCTTTATCTTGATCCACTATATCTTTTATGCGCTCGGCCTCAGCGACAATATTTTTGGCCTGATCGACGATTTTTTTTCCTACTTCGGTGATGGAAATTGGTTTTTTACCGCGATCAAAGATGAGCACATCAAGCTCATCTTCGAGCTTTTGCACCTGCATGCTCAGGGTAGGTTGGGTAACAAAGCTTTTTTGAGCGGCCAAAGTGAAGTTTCGGTACTCTGCAACGGCCAATACATATTGTAATTGTGTGATGGTCATAATGAATAATTAGTGGCAATAAATATATAAAAACTATCGATAAATCTTATTGTGATAACAATATTCAATCTAATAAATTTATAATGAATTAAAAATTATGAACATGAGATTGAATAGTATTGGATTGAATGCAGAAAAATCACAAGCGTTAAGCAATGATTTGAATGTGCTATTGGCAAATTTTCAACGTTACTACCAAAATTTACGGGGAATACACTGGAATATCAAGGGAAAGCGTTTTTTTGACCTTCACGTGAAGTTTGAAGAGCTTTACAACGATGCGAATCTTAAAGTGGACGAAATCGCTGAACGGGTTCTTACATTGGGCGGTGTGCCCCAGCATACCTTTGAAGATTATATCGAACAGTCTAAAGTACCTGTGGGAAAGAACATCACCCATGATGAGGAAGCTATTCGCTTGATTGTCGATTCATTGAAAGAATTGCTGATCATTGAGCGAAAGATACTCGATGCCTCTGATGAAGCCGCTGATGAAGGTACAAATGCCATGATGAGCGACTTCATCACCGAGCAGGAAAAAACAGTTTGGATGATGAAAGCATGGTTGGCAGAAGAAATCTGATCACGGCAAAACGAAAAAGTAAAAGCCCCGATGTCACACCGGGGCTTTCTTGATTTAAGAATTGGTTGCATAAATTGATTGATGATTTTTTAAACCGCTAGAACCGAATGTTGAGTGTCAAATCTTCACTGGCTACTTCAAATTTGGCACTTTCAAAAGTTGGTGGGCCCATGAGCATTTCGTTGCCTGACATACCATAGTTTTCTTTGGGCATACCGTTTTCATCAAAGTCCATTCGATTGTTTTCATTTTTGTCATGTAGCACCATTATGGCGAAGGTGCCTGGCTCCACATTCTCAAATGTAAGGGTGACTTCACCCTTTTTTGCTTCTGCCTCGACATTCTTGATTCCTGGACCTTTCATAAAGGTTTCCTGCGAATGCAGTGATGCCGTTACCTTGCCATCATCAGAAAGCATGTTTTCAATGGTGACCGTTACGGTAACGCCTAGGTTATCTTGGGCAGTGGCCAAGAGGCCCGTAAAAAGTAATCCTAAAAAGAATGATAGTGTTTTCATGGTTTTCTGTTTATCAGTTTTTCAATGGCACAAAAGTGAAACAATCCCACCAGCGGTATAAATTTTGACTACCGAATTGTTGTTTTTTTGTTCCAAGCTGTATTTCAGATGGCTTTTTGCGGTAATGCTGAAGAGAATGTTGACGGGAAAACCTTTCTGGTTGATGAGAGCGAATACAAGAACATGATCACTATTGGCAAATAGATTGTTGGCAGGGCATCAAAACCCTTTTCTTGGTATTGTACTTAAAAGATCATGAACATTCCAAAACCGGTTTCAGCCAATTTGTACCTAGTAAAAAATAACAGTGCCCATATCATAAAAGAGTATTTTTCTTACAGCTTTTTAAGAAAATGGCGCAATTCATCGAAAAAATTGGTCTTTCATCTAGAATCTATGTAATATTACAAGGCAATCCCAAATGCAGACTTAGCCTATGTTTCAGTACTACCCTTTCTTTGAATACTTCTTGTACGTACAGCTTTTGATATTTGCGGTTCTGTATTTATTGGGGATTATGATTAACCCGAAATACGCAGCTTATGGTCTCAAATACTCCCCCCGGTACTAAACCTTGGTGCGTTGCGAACAAAGGTCGTTTGGTTTTGGTACTCCTTTTTCTGATAGTAGTGCCTTTGGCCCGTTCACAGAGCGAAAACCCTTATGTGGCCTATAACGTTCCTTTTCAGAACTTGATGAAGTTCAATCGGTTTTTGATCAATCCTACCTTTTCTGCGGTACGGGAAGACAAGACCTATCTCAATTTTTTTCATCGCAGCCAAAGTTCGAATTTTGAAGACAATGCCCAGAACTATTTTCTGAGCTATAGCGCGCGTTTAAATGACCGAACAGGTCTTGGCCTCAGTGTCTACAACCAACAATCGGGCATTATATCAAATATTGGGGTGATGGCAAACTATGCCCATGGCATTCGGTTGGGCAGAAATAGTGACCTTAGTTTTGGCTTTAATTTGCCGTATTACAAGAGTAGTTTTGATGAAAGTAGGGCCGTTGCCCTACAAGATGATCCCTTGCTCGATGATTTGGACGATAGTTCCATTATTTCATTTCAGCCGGGGCTAAATCTTTCTTTGGGAAGATTTGATTTTGGCGTTTTTGCCCAAAACCTGCTCGATTTCAACCTAAAGAGCGGTGAGACACTTTCAAATATGAACGAGAAGACCTTTTCAGGTCACATACAATATGCCCACGAATTCAAAAATGGAAATGGTATTTTGGAAGATGGCCGTTTGATGCCCCTTGCCCGTGCAAGGTTTGAGGGCGAGCAAGACCCTGTTTTTGGAGGCGGATTGATTCTTGACCTACCCAAACTGGGTTGGATCCAAGGGGGGTATGATCAATTTTATGGCGCTTCAGCAGGCACAGGGTTCAATTTGAACAAACGACTTTCATTCGGATATAATTTTGAGAAAAGCCTTAGCGGGTCACTGGGCAACCTAGGGGTGACCCATGAAATCTCGGTAGCATACTCTTTCGTCCCAAATCTTACCAGAAACACCTATGCTTCCGAAGATGTTGATCAAGACGATGAGTTGGCCGCGGTCGAAAAAGAGGTTGAAAAACCCAAAAAACGACCAGATTTGAGTCCGTTGCAAAAAGAACTGGCCGAAATCAAAGACCAGCAACGTATGAATCTGGCCATTATCGATGAATTGATTTTCAGGTTAGATTCCATGGAGACCAATCGTCAGCGAGATTTAGAGCAACGGTTTGAAATGGTCATGAAGATGGTTCGCCTTGAGAATAAGCAGAACAAGCCTGAAATAGAGAAAAAGGCCGAAGCGCTTTTCTTGGCCAAGAACGTGAAAGCAGAAACCTTTAAAAATGATATAGCGGCAATAACCAGGAATGAACGGAAGAATAAGCCCCAAAAAGGGGTATTTACCGGTGGGGCGTTCAAGCCCATTGAGAAGTACATCAAACTAGATGGTATTGGCAAAGGGCATTATATTGTGGTCAATGTCTTTGGAAATGAAAACTACCTACACCGCTTCATCAAAAAGTTGAAAGATGAGGGTTTGAACCCTGAGTATTTCAAAAACCCTGAAAACGGACTGAACTATGTGTATTTGGCCTACTATGACAATGACATGGCGGCCCGTACCGCCTATACCTCACAGTTGAACGGAAAATATGATCAAGACATGTGGATCATGCATGTTGAGAACCCAAGATATTCAAACTACGCCGAGACGTTGTTTGATGAAGAGTGATTGTTCGGTCATACTCCTTTGCTAATGGGAGTTGATCTAGAAATGGCCCTCGCCCCGGGCCATTTCTTTTTTTAACCCGCTTCCAACTGGTCCCTTTTTCCAACTATTTCGACCAGCCAATAAATAAGTTGCCCGATTCCACCCACAAAAATGAAGAGCAGAATCCATACCACCAATAAGCTATTGCCCTTCAGATTAGGATTCTGTACGGCATGCACGATATAAAAGACCAAACTCGATAGTGAAACCAGAATGATCAAAACTATACAGCCCATAAACCAAGCAATGTTGCCCAGTATCATTGAGGGCGATACGTCTCCATTATGCGCTTCGGCAGCCTCAATGTCAGCTACCAGGTTAAAGACGAAATACATATAGAGTACAATAGAAAGTATACCTATGAATATGGGGGCCAGGGCAAAAAAGGCTTGCCAAAATTTTGAATGTAGCATGGTTCAGTCGTTTTGTTTGAAATTAGATTGTTTCTTTATATGTCGTGCAATTTCTGTAGCTGTTACACCTAATTCTTTTAAATGTTTGATAATGGAAGCATGGTCTTCAGGTCTTGTCTGTGATAGTTTGTAAGCGGCTTGGATCTCATTGATCTTTATTTGAAAACCAACCACTCCCTTCACCTGTCGTAGTGTTTTGGAAGACATATCATGCAATGAGATAGGGTTTTCAGATTGCTGCTCGTACTTATCGACCAATCGGTGCAGGGCCTTCATGGTCGCCTCTTCATCCAATACGGTCAATTTCCCATAGACATGCACGGCAATATAGTTCCAAGTGGGCACTTCTTCCTCTTGGTACCAAGAAGACGAAACATAGGCATGTGGCCCATTGAAAATGCAGAGCACTTCTGCATTGTCTTCAAAAACCTTCCACTGTGGGTTGGCCTTTGAAATGTGACCGACCAGAACATCTTCGCCGGCCCTATCGGTTTCGAGCTCCAACGGAATATGCGTGGCCCACGGCTTACCATCGACTTGGTTGACCAAAATGCCAAAGCTGTTTTTCCTCAGAAACGCTTTGACTTCATCTAGGTTTTCGTTTTTGTAATAATGAGGAATATACATGTGCGGTATTTATTGTTTTTGTCGTTGTCTGTGCTTATTGTGATGCTGTTAATCTAATATATGGATAATCACCAAAACTGTTCTGTATCTTGTTGTTTACAATCGTAAATAATGCTGCAATGAGACAATTGTTTTCAATGATAATTTTGGTTTTGGTTTTAGGAGCATGTGCCGAAAAACATAAAATACCGGTATATGCATGGACGGGAGGCCCTGGTGAGGCCACTGACACGGAAATAAAATCGAAATTCGAAGACTACCGGGAAAAAGGAATTGATGGCTTGATGTACAATGGCGGTCATGACCCCGCCACCTACAAAAGGGTAGGGGCCATTGCAAAGGAAGTGGGATTGGAGTTCCATACATGGATTCCGACGATGGTACAGCCCAAAACCCCAAAGTTAGAAGCTGAATGGTACGCCACCAATGGCTTGGGCGAATCGGCACTTGAAAAGCCTGCATATGTACCTTATTATACTTTTTTATGCCCCAACAAAGAAGGGGTTCAGAACTTTTTGGCCGAACTGTACGGTAGTGTGGCCGAAGTAGAGGAGGTCGATGGCATTCATTTAGATTACATTCGTTTCCCGGATGTGATTCTGGCACGCGGACTTTGGGATAAGTATGGTCTGGTGATGGACCGCGAATATCCCCAATACGATTACTGCTACGGTGACCAATGCGTAAATGACTTCAAAGAAAAGACCGGAATCGATATCAGAGAGGTCGAAGACCCCTCTCAAGTACCCGAATGGAAGCAGTACCGGTATGACCTGATCACCAAAATAGTCAACCAACTTGCAGAAGTCGCACATGCCAAGGGTAAAAAAATCAATGCGGCCGTGTTCCCTGGGCCATCCATTGCAAAAACCATAGTACGGCAAGAATGGAACAATTGGAATTTAGACGCGGTTTACCCGATGAACTACAATGATTTTTATCTTGAAGGTCCTGAATGGGTCGGTGAAATGGTAGCGGAAGAGGCTGCAGCGGCCAAGAACGGAGCACCTGTTTACAGCGGACTCTTTATTTGCCCCAAGCCAGAGAACAAGACCAGTGAAAATGATCCTGAGAACCATGGTCTCTTGCCAGAAGAGCTGGGTACCGCCATTGCCACATCTATGCAGAATGGTGCGAAGGGTATATGTCTTTTCACACCCGAACGAATGACGGATGCCCATTGGGAGGAATTTGAAAAAGCCATTTACCAACAGTACACCACTGAATAAAAAAAAGGGCCTTATCAAGGCCCTTTTCGTTTTTTACAAGAAATGTGCTATTGACCGGAAGTCACCTGAACTTGACCAGAAAGGCCACTTAGGTCTTCCCTAAATGTCCAAAGTTCTGAATAATTGCCATGGGTCGAATCTTCAAATTCCTTTAAAAATCCCATAAAAGTCCCTTCACCGTGCACTTCTTCATACCATTGGGCAAATTTGTCTTCCCTGCCCATAAATGCCATTGAATCGAAAAAGTTGACCCAAACCATATCTTGGTACTTGGGGCTGCGTAGTTCATTGAAGTAAACCCCCCATTGTTCATCACCGTCTTTTTCTTTGAAAACTTTGGTCACCTTGTCCAAAACACCCATAAAGGCCTGCTCTTTAAAGCGCTTGATGTCTAGATAGAAAATGGCCAGGTTTTTCATTTCAAAATCTTTCGTGAAATGAGAATGTTTGGCATCTCCCTTCCAATACGTTGTGGTCATATTGGCCTCGGCATAGGGGGCCACATTGGCATTCCAGTCAGCACTATGTGCCGAATCAGGGTTATTGGCTTCATCAAAGGCGGCCCAGCTGGTTGGGCCCATGCTCCAAATGTATTTCCCCGAGTGCTTTCCACTGGCGATCCAATACACCCTAACGGCATTGGGCCCGGTTGCATGGAACTTTTTATTGTGGGCGGCCAGGCCTGCCTCGAACTCAGTGATCTTTGCAGGGTTCGGGGTCAGCATTACGTTCATAAAAATGGGTTCTTGTTGATTTTCTTGTGCTGACATAAGAAAAGGAATCAGCAATAGTGTAATGAGTACTTTTTTCATTGTTTGTTGATTTTAGCTAATAAATTATTAATGGTTTACAATCGATGGAATTTTGTTTAGCGGTCATTCGTTTGATAAAAATCCCACCTTACCTAAGACGTGCTATGGTATTGCTGCTCGATGCAATGCACGATTGATAGTCCTTTAAGATCTCAGATGCCTTTTCAGCGCTGCCGGCAATTTCATTCAGTGCCGTTCGCCACTTGACATCATCAGGGCTTATATCCCAATTCATGCCTTCGACACCCTCTTTCATGTGCCAAAGCAACATACTGTCATATGATCCCGAATTCAGTTCAAGGGCCATTACGGGTTGCGGTGTGCCAGCTTTTTCGCTTGCTTTTATGAAGTAGTCTTGAATGATAGACTGGGCCTTGTCATAGGTGCCCGGTTTATAGTCGACATACACGATATTGTACCATTGTGGATTGTCGTACTTCTTTGAGGCCATTTCTTGCGAGAGCAAATCTTGCACTCCGAATAGCAGGCAAATGCCCAGACCGATAATTTTAATACTTTTCATTATTTATAAATTTAATGTTGGATAGTTAGTAAGGGTTTGAAATCAAATTGAATTTCAATATTTAGCTCTTAGTCTTCAGCCTCTTTTGGCACTAGGCTACCTAAATCAAAATAATCTGACATGGTGGCAATTTTGCCATCTTCATTAAAGGTGGTCAGGTTAAAGAACTTCACACCGACTTCTTGCCCGCTTTCTGCGTGTGTTCCGGTCCAAGTGCCATATACACGAATTACATTGGGGTTCTTTGTGGCGGTTTCTTTAGGGTAATGGGAGCCTGAATAGAAGCCCCCGACGATTGAATCTGCAGTGACCACGCCTTCTTGATATTTTATGTTATCAAAACCGTCATGATAGCCTTTTATGGCCGCAAGAAATTCTTCTTTGCCCAGCCATTTGTTGCCATTGTAGCTTGGCGGGCTCCATACCAGTGAATCGGCCAACATCGCTGATTGGGCCTCTAAGTTCTCATCGCAGTGCGCTTGAAAAAAAGCGCGGATGGTTTCCACTTTTTTGTCAAAATCTGCATAATCGAGAGCAGATTCTTCATTCGATTCCATGGTTTCGGCCTCTGTTGAGGGTGTCGCTTGCTTACAGGAAATCATCGCCAACAGGGCAATCACCATTAGACTTTGCAATACTGTTTTTTTCATTGTTTGTTGATTTAGATACTATGTGATCGATTATTCAGATTCTGTATTCTCTTCCATCATTTTGGCCTCTGCCGCTATTTTTTGAAGCTCCAATACCACTTCGGTCGGATCCCAATAGCCATATTCCTTGACGATTTTGCCATCGGTAAATTGATAGGTAAGGTGTATGGGTATCGTAACTTCCTTGTCAGTGGCCGCAATGGTTCCTTGCCAATTGAGCCAACAATTCACCCAAGTTTCGCCATTGTCAGACACTACCATTTCATATTCTTGATTCTCGTCAAGAAACCCTCGGGTCGAATAATTTGCATCATTCTGCTCGTGATACGCCATGGTTTCACTTGGCGAAAGCGGATTGTCTTTAGTATTGTAAAAGGTCTTTGAGGTATCGGCATAAACGCTGATATCGTACGCTTTGGCATTGTAGTTTGCAAGCAGTTTTTTGACAGTGTCAATTTCGGGTGAATTTTGGGTGTAACGTTGAGGCCCTTGATTGCAGGCAAAGAATAGCAATACTGCCATCCCCAAAAAAAATGTTCTTTTCATTGTTTTGTTGATTTAAAGTTGATAGATAAGGCCCTAGCTTGGACCAGGGCCCATTATTGTTTATTGAGAAGGTGAATAGGCCATGTCAGGTCTCATTATAGCTTCAAATTGCTCATATTTTGACAGGCTACTTCTAAACTCATTATATAGCTTTTGCCATTCATCGCCCAGCATGGCATTGTTTGATGAAATTTTTGCCGCATAGTCGGCGGCATCTTTTGCAGCAACGGCAACCATATAGAATTCACCACGGGTACCAAACCCACTTTTATATACCCGATAATGCAATTTAGAACCTTTGCCCTCGAACATTTTTTTGATGGCCTCTACCTTTTCTTTCACGGCTGCTCTATCTCCCGGGGTATAGTGAAAATAATGGAACTTTCGATAGGGTTCTCCCTCTGGGGTCAATGTCAGTCCATCAGGCATATAAGAAAGTTCTTCATCTAGATGTATGATGTAATTCTGTTCAATGTCATAGCATTTGTCCATCTTATTGAACAAGTCTGCCATAGCGGTGCCACCCATTTTTTCGGCCAGTGTGGCAAAGATTGGTTTCTCGATGTCGGCCATGCTTGATATTGGGCTCACCCACATATAGCGATCATCGATCGTGTTCGAGACAATCACATTGACCTCTTGTATATTGTGCTTCTTCATATTCGCCGTAAGGTCTTTGCAAATGGCCTCATAATCATCGACCATTGACGGCTTTACCACGTCTTCGTGGATCCAAAAAGCCTGGGTCTTTTTTTCTTGCCCTTGCAGCAAGTCGGGCATTAAGCACAATGCCATGATAATTAGTAGCGTTGTTTTAAGTGTTCTCATCGATTTTGGTTTTAATTATTATTTATTTGATTTTCAATTGGTTAATGCACTATTGGTGGATTTAACGTATAACCCAGTTGTTGCAACAGATCTAGCTCATTGAAATACACATCTTCTTGATATAGCATTCCCATATCATCAAAATATAGATGTGAAAGTCCGTTGATCTTTACCTTCTTTCCCGTAGCGGGAAACTCACCGAACACCCCTGTGTTCGTTCCTGTCGAGGTCCAGTGCATAAAGACCTTGTTGTCTTTTATGTTGACACTGTCAAAAATCACCTCTAAATCTGGGAAAGCCGTAAAATATACGGCCATGTGGGCCTGCATTTCTTTTTGTGATCTGGCAACCCTGATACCGTTTAGGTATCGAGTAAAATTTTCTGTGGATATCGTGGCCAGACTTTCGCTATTGCCCTTGTTCCAGCAAGAATCCATAAAAGCACCGAGATTGTTCATAATGGTGCTTTCCATGGCCAGTAAAGTCTCTTGCTCATGCTTTTGCTGTCGATTGCAACAAATTAGAAGCACAAATAGCAATACGGGTATTACCGCAATATATCTCATTGTTATGTTCTCTGGGGGGATCGGTTGAACTGTTGCTAACTAAATAACCGATTTGTTTCAATTGGGCAAAGGGCTTTAGGACGAATACTTGTTTTTACTGTCCGAAAGGGCACTATTGGTTATCGAGTGAAAGTTGCCGATAAAAAACGTATATTTAATAGCCTCATTTCCCCCGGATGCAAATCAACTGAAGTGAGAAACCATTGGCCAACAACCATCTTATTCTCTTTCTTTTCTCTTTTGAATTGCAGTATCGTCATGGGGCAGATTATTGACCTCAACAGTGAAAAACCCTACAAAAAGGTTTTTGTCGACACCGATAATTTTGGTGCCTCTTATTTGGACATCTTAAAAGATACCTATCCCAAAGCACAGCCAGACTCCCTGAAGTTTTCAATGCTCAGTGACCTCGCCTACTACTCGCACACCCGCGATCTGGTCATGGCAATGGATTATACCGAAGCAGGTTTGAAACTCACCGAACAAAAAAAGGACACCCTTTGGCAAGGGCGGTTTCAGATCATACAAGGAGCTATTTTGCTGAGAATGGAAAAGCTTGAAGATGCTGAAATGGTATTGGAAGAGGCCAAAAGAAAAGTAAGAAAGAGTGATTTAGCTTTCTTGTACACCCAATTGGGCTATGTCTATGAGCGCAGGGGTGAGCTTGATAAGGCTGCCGATTATGCCCTTGAATCATTACGGCTTGGCGAAGAGCTGAAAGATAAAAAAGCCATTGCCCTGGCTTACAGTGATCTTAGTAATCTTTTCTGGAAACAATCAAGGTTTACATTGGGTCTTGAATACGGACTCAAATCACTGGAAATTTTTGAAGAAAGAAATATCAACGATCTAGACTATGATTTTACATTGTATGTCGTCGGCAACAACTATCTGAACTTGAAAAAATACAAGAAGGCATTAAATTACTATGAGCATTCCATCGCTATTGGTGAACGTTATGGATTTTATAACAATTTGAGCGATGTATACATTTCGTTGGTAGATCTATATGCCTACCTAAACGAATATGAAAAAGCCGAGGCCGCTGGGGCCAATGCCCTAAAATATGCGGAATTGCTGAACAACAACAATTTTATGGTGATGCGTTCTTGGCTGTCGATTGGCAAATTGCAGAATTTGCAAGGTAAATATGCAAGTGCCGTTGAAAGCCTAAAGAGGTGTATAACCATAGCCACAGATGAATTTGGTGATGAGTTCTATCTGAGCCAAGCTTATGAAACATTGGGCAAGGCCTATGCCGGCAACCACAATTATAGAGAGGCATACCTGGCTTTTGCAGAATATGACAAATTAAAAGATTTGATTTTCACCGCTGAGGCCGATCAACGAATATCATTGCTACAGACCGAATTTGATGTCGCACAGAAAGAGGGTACCATTATTGAGCAAGAAACACATATCAAAAAGCAAAAGACACGGCAGACCTTCGTTTTAATAATATCGGGCCTTCTTCTGTTATTGCTTGTTTTGTCGTACAAGGCAATACAAAACAATGTAAAAAAGAATAGGTTGTTACAGCGACAAAACAAAGAAAAAGAGTTTTTACTAAAGGAAATACACCACCGTGTCAAGAATAATTTAGAGATTGTTTCGAGCCTGTTGTCACTACAATCGGCACAGATGAATGACCCTGATATGATGGAAGCCATGCAGAAAAGCCAACAACGGGTGCAGAGCATGAGCATGATTCATCAAAAGCTTTACCAGGGCAGAAGTTTGGCGGCCATTGAAATGAAAGACTATTTTGTAAATCTTGGCAACTATGTCATAGCTACCTACGGGGCCAGTGAGCACATTACCTTGCAATGTGAGATGGATGAGTTGGAACTTGATGTCGATATGGCAATACCCGTCGGGTTGATCGTAAATGAACTGCTGACCAATGCAATGAAGTACGCATTTCCGAATAAAAAAAATGGACAGATAGTGGTAAGTCTTTTCGAGAAGGGCACACACTTATTTTTGAAGGTGTCAGATAATGGTGTTGGGCATATGGCAGAAGAACTAAACGAGAGAAAGGGATTTGGTACCCAGCTTATAAAACTATTGACCCAACAGTTAGATGGCAAAATGACATTGAGCATTGACAAGGGTACTTCAGTTTCCTTCGAATTCCAATACCATAAAGCAGCTTGAATGGAACCAAAGACACGTATATTGATTGTTGAAGATGATATGATCATTGCAGCTAACATTTCGCTACAATTATCAAATTTAGGATACGAGGTGATAGGTATTCAATCACGGGGTGAAGAAGCAGTTGCAACTGCCAAGGCCAATCCTCCAGATCTGATTTTGATGGATATCAACCTAAAGGGGCACCTGAACGGTATTGAGACGGCAAGGGCGATTCAGCAAAACCAAAATATTCCGATTATTTACCTTACGGCGAATACCGATGATTCCACATTTTTGAAAGCCAAGGAAACACATCCTTATGCTTTTATTTCTAAACCCTTCAATAAGCTTGACCTTCAACGCACTATTGCATTGACTGTCGAACAGGTCAAAGATAGTGCCGAGACCAATGGCAAAACACAGCCAAACCTTCAGGTGATGCATGATCGTATTTTTGTACGCCATAAGGGCAAGATGGTCAAGTTGATGCTGAGAGATATTTTCTACATCGAAGCAGAAAGAAATTATTGCAACATTGTGACCAACCACGGTTGTCATTTGGTTGTGGGCACTCTCAAGACTATTGAAAAGGAACTTCCCCGCGCACATTTTGTTCGTGTGCACCGGTCATATGTCATAAATATTTCAAATGTAGACGTGCTGGCCGACAACCATATCGAAATCAACAAGAAAGCCATTCCGGTCAGTAAATCGTTTAAAGAAAATTTGCTGGCGAGGCTTCACACCATATAAAAAAACCCAATATCAAATCACATTTATAGGGAGCTGCCAACTAGGTACTTACCAAAAGAAGACATGTGGTTACTGCTGCATTTTCAAATAATAGTCTGCAGAACGCTTGCCCGAACCATAGACGAAGAAAAAGCAACAGGCCAAAAAAGCAATCATGGCCATGATGAGATTTGACATGTTCATCTCACCGAGAAAGTTGGTCAGAATTGCTCCGATCAATACAGGGATCTGTACGGCAACGGCCCATCGGGTGAGCAATCCGATTACAATTAAAAAACCACCGACGAAATGAGCGGGCGCGATGTAGTGAAGAAAACTCATGCTCCCTGGTATTTTTCCAAAAGGTTCCATTAGCGCCCTCATTTGCTCAGGATTTGACATGAAATCAACACCCTTCATAAAGAGAAATACCCCAAGCGCGATTCTCAATAAATCTATGGGGTAATAGGCATGGGCATTGGCCCATTTATTCCATTGCTTTATTCTTCCCATGATTTTAAAATATTGTACCCTTTTTAAGGTATTCATTTTTAATGACATATAAAAGAAATAGTATTGGTTTTTGACCTAAGGTGGTGAAATAGGGTAGGGAACGGTCCATCCGCCAGATATAACATTTCGGCATCTTTTTTTAGTACTCATGGCTTTGTCACGACAATTTTGCTCTATCAATTTTTTCAAATCAAAAAACGGGCAGTCATGAAAAACCAACCAATTTACCTGATTTTCTTGCTCTCTTTTAATTGTCTACTTGCCCAGACCATTGTTTCGGGTACGGTCACCGATGGTTCAAAAAGTGCTATTTTTGGGGCCAATGTATATTTAGAGGGCACCTATGATGGTGCCTCTACCGATGAAAGTGGTAATTTTAGTTTTGAGACCAGTGAAACCGGTACCCAGACCTTGGTCATTTCTATGCTCTCTTTTGAGCCCCATTACGAAGTGGGTGATGTTTCCTATTTTACCAATCTACAAATTCAATTGGTCGAGGCCATCAATTCATTGACCGGGGTGACGCTCACTGCGGGCACCTTTGAAGCGGGCGATAACTCAAAAGTCTCGGTGCTCAAACCATTGGACATTGTTACCACGGCTGGGGCAGCGGGCGATTTTGTTGCCGCTCTGCAAACGCTTCCGGGCACCACGACCGTCAATGAAGATGGTCGTTTGTTCGTTAGGGGTGGTGACGCCGGTGAGACACAGGTTTTTATTGATGGTCTTCGAGTTTTTCAGCCGTTCAATGCAACGGCGAACAATATTCCGACACGGGGTCGCTTCTCTCCCTTTCTTTTTAAAGGGATTACCTTTAGTACCGGGGGTTATTCTGCAGAATATGGCCAAGCACTATCAAGCGTGCTGCTTTTGAATACCACTGACGTACCAGATCAAGAGAAAACCGATATTTCGGCCATGTCTGTAGGTGCGGGTATAGGCCATACTGAAATTTGGGGTGACCAATCGCTTAGCCTGAACACCCAATATATCAATCTAGCTCCCTATGAGAATTTGATACCCTCAACACAGGGTGTGCGATGGAACAGCCCATATGAGTCCATCGTAGGTGAAGCGGTGTTCAGAAGTAAAGGCGACAAAGGTTTGCTCAAGTTTTACACAGGCTTTAACCTTGCCCACTTGGATATCGCACAAGAGGATGTCAATTTTGAGGATTTTGTTCGTTTTCAACTGACCAATAAAAATCTGTATTTCAATGCCTCTTATAGATATTTCTTTGATAAGGAGTGGACCTTGACCACTGGGGCCAGTCTTTCATGGGACGCCAATGATGTCGGAATAATCGAAGATGCCATCGACACTGAAGAAACAGCTTCACATCTCAAAGCAAAAATCAAGAAAACATTTAGCGGTAGGCTTAACTTGACCGTGGGCACAGAATACTTTGTCACTGATTACTCAGAGACTTTTACGTCTACAGACGGTTTTACTTTTGATGCAGGCTATAATGACAGATTATGGGCAACTTTTATAGAGAGCGACATTTTCTTCAGTAATGATTTTGCCATGAAGTTGGGTGTTAGGAGCGAATACAGTACCGTTTTTGAAGATTTCACCTTGTCGCCACGTGTTTCCTTGGCCTATAAAACAGGGAAAAAAGGCCAATTTTCTCTGGCCTATGGTGATTTTTACCAAAATCCGTTGACGGCGATCTTGCGGTATGATCGATCATTGCAATCAGAAAAGACCTCACATTATATTTTGAATTATCAATTCTTGGGCGAGGGCAAGACATTTCGGGCTGAGGCCTATTATAAAGACTACGATGACCTGATCAAATTTGATACCGAAATGCCTCAGTTCAATTCGACCTTTAGCAACTCAGGAAGTGGTTATGCCGGTGGTGTCGATGTATTTTGGCGAGACAATAAAAGCATTCAAAATTTAGATTATTGGGTGTCTTATTCCTATTTGAACACAGAACGGGATTTTAGAAATTTTCGTGAGGCGGCAACACCTAATTTTGCCCCAGAACACAGTTTTTCAATAGTGACCAAATACTGGTGGAACAAACTTCGTTCACAGGTAGGGCTGTCATATTTATATGGATCGGGCAGGCCATATGACAATCCGAATTCTACCGAATTCCTTGCAGAGAAAACAAAACCTTTCAACAATCTGAGCGTTAATTGGGCCTATTTGATCGATCAACAGAAAATACTGTACTTCTCGGTGAACAACGTGCTCGGCATTAACAATATCAATAACTACCAATATGCCAATACGCCCAATTCAGATGGCGTTTTTGAACGGCAAGCGTTGCGCCCGGCCGCTGATAGTTTCTTTTTTGTGGGTTTTTTCTGGACGATCAGTGCCGACAAGAAAAGCAACCAGTTGGATAATCTTTAAATCGTTGACGATTCATCCACTAAAAGTCACAGTTCGGTAAGTCATATTGCTTAAAAACGGTAATCTCAAGCATATTTGCCGGTAAATAAGTAAAAACGAACAGTCATGAAAAAACTAATCATTTTGACCCTATTGTTCACCTCTTTTGCGACCAATGCCCAAGACAAATACACAAAGGGTATGGAAAAAGCATTTCAACTCTGGTCAGCGCAAAAAAATTTGGATGCCTCAAACCTATTTGAGCGCATAGCCATGGCAGAGCAAGACAACTGGCTTCCCTATTATTATGTGGCCTTGGTGAATACGACCGTTTCCTTTGGCGAAAAAGATGTGGAGAAATTGACCCAACAACTCGAAAAGGCAAAAGAGTTTATCGATATTGCCAAAAGTATATCTCCCGAAAATGCTGAAATTCTGGTCATGGAGGCAATGATAAACACGGCTTGGATCGCTTTTGATGGCGCCACATATGGTATGACCCTTTCGGGAAAAAACGCCCAACTTTACCAAAAAGCATTGGCACTTGCCCCAGATAACCCACGGGTGGTCTTTTCAAAAGCCGAATGGGATATGGGGTCGGCCCGCTTTTTTGGGCAAGATACCACGCCCTATTGTAAAGACGTGGACAGGGCTTTGCAACTTTTCGCTAATTTTAGCAACGATACGCCTTTTTATCCCTCTTGGGGAAAAGACAGGGCAGAAAGGGTATCAAAACAATGCGCTGAGTGAATAGAATTATTCAATATATAATCAAATTACTGGGCATCGCGATCATTATTGGACTCGGGGTAGCCCTAGTCTTCATAGGTTTAGAGGCCCTTATGGGGAGAGATGTCAATTTTAATATCCTATTGCTTAAAGAAGTGGGGTATTATGTCTTTTACTCTATCGTTCTCACTCTGGTCAACAGCATTTATTTTGATTATCTGAACGACAAAGTAAAATGGAAGCGTTATGCCAAATATCGAATTCCCATAAGTGGGCTTGGTGGGGTGATCATTACCATGCTCAGCATTTTTTGGATCCGTATTGTCATTTATATTGGTTTTGAAGGCAAAGATTGGGATTCTTTCATAGCAGGTGAAAAGGCCATTTTCTATGTTGTTGCCCTTTTGATCACCTTGGTCGTCACCGTTATCTTCCATGCAGCGCGCTTTTACAAAAACTGGCAAGAAAACCGTGTCAAAGAGCAAAAGATCATTGCAGGTACCGCATCAGCTAAATTCGATGCGCTCAAAAACCAACTCGACCCCCATTTTCTATTCAACAGCCTCAACGTATTGACCAGCCTTATCGAAGAAGACACACGACAGGCCCAGAGGTTCACCACATCGCTATCAAAAGTATATCGCTATGTGCTCGAACAAAAAAACAAAGATTTGGTCACGGTAAATGAAGAGTTGCGTTTTGCCAGAACGTATGTGCAGTTGTTAAAAATGCGCTTTGAAGATAGCATTACATTTGACATCCCTGAGGAAGCTAAAAATCCCGAGGCAAAGATAGTGCCGCTTTCATTACAGCTTTTGCTCGAAAACGCGGTGAAGCACAATGTGGTATCAAGTACCCGGCCCTTGAAAATCAAGGTTTTTGAAGAAGACGGACAGTTGGTGGTCAGCAATAACCTACAAGAGAAACAGGTGGTCAAAAAGAGCAGTGGGGTAGGCCTACAGAACATTCGTCAACGCTATGGTATCTTGACCGATAGGGAAGTGTATATTCAAAAATCAAATACTGAATTTACCGTAGCCCTTCCCATGTTGACCAAACAGCTCTCGGTAATGGAGACACAGCAATCCTTCCTCCAAGAAAAACGCTATTTAAAGGCCAAAGAAAAAGTTGAGGCCATCAAGGGATTTTACAGCAATTTGATCGCTTATTGTTTTGTGATTCCTTTTCTGTGGTGGCTGAACTTCAGAACTACTGATTTCCTCTGGGCCTTTTTTCCGACCATAGGTTGGGGATTCGGGGTCATTGCCCACGGTATGGAGGCCTATGGCTATAATCCCCTTTGGGGCAAACGTTGGGAAGAGCGAAAGATCCGCGAACTGATGGAAAAGGATGAGTTTTGAACAGAGCTATGGTTCCCTTGTCCCTCACCAAACAATCCATCCTTCAAAAGTGACAACTCGGCAACCTCTTTTTTATTTATCAAGCTGGCTTGATGATATTTGAGGTGTAATTGATTAGCAACGATTTAACGTATTAAAAATGGAAAATTTAGAAGTCTATAAGTATCAAAAGGCAAAAGAAAAAGTTGAAGCCATAAAGGGCTTTCATTCCAATCTGTTCAGTTACTGTATCATTATTCCAATTTTGGCATATATCAACTACAGAACTACAAGTTTTGCCTGGGTGCTGTTCCCGGCCGTCGGTTGGGGCATCGGTTTGGTGGCCCACTGGATGAACGCATACGGCTATAACCCCATACTTGGCAAAGATTGGGAAGAACGTAAAATTAAAGAGTTCATGCAAAATGATGAACGCTAGTAGTATATTTATTGTATAATCAACCAAAATCTGTAATCATGCAACAATTAGATAAAGAGAGCAGGTATATCAAAGCAAAAGAAAGAGTTGAAGAATTGAAGAAATTCTACGCCAACCTTTGGTCATATATTTTGGTCATCTCGGCATTGGGCCTGATCAATTATTTGACCAATGAATGGCGCTATATGTGGTTTCTATGGGCAGCCTTCGGATGGGGTATCGGAGTATTGTTCCATGCCATCAACACCTTCAGATTGAATCCCTTTTTTGGGAAAGACTGGGAAGAGCGCAAGATCCGTGAGTTTATGGAAGAAGATGAAAAAACCAGAAAATGGAGATGATCATGGACTATCGAAACGAAGAAAAAAGGGTAAGGGCCAAGAAAAGGGTCGATGAATTGAAGGGGTTTTACATCCATCTGGCCGTTTATTTGGTGGTCAACATGTTCATCTTGGTCAATATCTACCTGCACAGCGACAACTTTTGGCGATGGGGTCACTTTTACACCCTTTTGTTTTGGGGTGTTGGGTTGGCTTTTCATGCGGCACACACCTTTCATTTCAATCCGTTTTTTGGTAAGAAATGGGAACAAAGGCAGATTCAAAAATATATGGAGGAAGATGAGAAAGATTCACAACGTTATCTGTAGACCATGAATGGGTAGATCAAAAACGTTATGGATCAATACAAGTCGTAAGCGAGAAGTTATTAAAGTAAATTTGGTACATGAAAGTCATAATCATAGAAGATGAAAAACCTGCTGCCCGAAGATTGGGCAGGCTATTGGAAGAATTGAATGTAGAGGTTTCGACCATGTTGCATTCGGTTGGTGAATCAATTGAATGGTTTCATAACAACGGGCACCCTGACCTCATTTTTTTGGATATCCAACTTTCAGATGGACTTTCATTTGAGATTTTTGACGCCGTTTCGGTAAAGAGCGCCATTATCTTCACAACGGCCTATGACGAATATGCGTTGCAGGCATTCAAATTGAACAGTATCGACTATTTGTTGAAACCCATCGATGAGGAAGATTTGGAACAGGCCATTAAAAAATACCGTGAATTAAAATCAGGCACCAATCAGCTATCGGTCGATTTTGATGACATCAAAAAGTTATTGACCAATCCGATTGAGCGCGAATACAAAAAAAGATTTACGGCAAGGGTAGGGCAGCATATCAAAATCATCAATGCTGATGAGGTCGAGTCTTTTTATAGTGAGAACAAAGGTACCTATGCTGCGACCATCGATGGAAGAAATTACTTGCTCGATACCACTTTGGAAAATTTAGAAAATGAACTGTCGCCCGAAATGTTCTTTCGGGTCAGCCGCAAATTTTATGTCAATATCAACCATATCAAAGACATTATCTCTTACACGAATTCAAGACTAAAAATCAAGCTGAACCGCTTTGATGAGCAAGAAATCATCGTAAGTAGAGAACGTGTCAAAGACTTTAAGTTATGGTTAGAATAACGTCATTTAAAATACTGAAAAATAAATAGTTGATAGTAACTATAAATTTTTCTTATAGTTGTCTTTTTTGTTAAAATCAGCTTTTTTCTCTACTCGGTTGTCATCAAAAGCCGAGGGCAATAAGGTAGGTATCAATTTAATAAAAATCGGTAATAAAATAGCACCGCCCGGTAGCATGAAAATGGCCAATGAGGGAATGCTCTTGAAGATGTCAACAAGTTGATGTTGTACCCTTTTTTTCTCTTCAGGACTTAATTCCCTGATTGTGGATTTTGATAAAAGGGCCATCAATTCCTTGCTTTCCATCAACTCTTTTTTGAGTCGTTTGCTGTTTCTTAAAATGAGCTTGCTTACATTTTTTGACATACCTTCATAAAACTGAAAAGCAAGGTTCCTGTCTTTCAGATAAGGAATTTTTTCAAAGTTCTTTTCAAAAAACACCTTGACATTATTTATCGCCTTCTCGATTTTGGCCCTGCTTTTTCCTAGATCTTTTCCAATTCCATAAATAAATTCCGACTCGAGAAACTCAAGTGATTGGTCTTCCCAAACCGTAAGGCAGGCAATATCGAGCAAATAGTCTTTTTCAAATTGTGAAAAATTATCTTGTAGCACCTCACGATATGAGCCGTCAAACTGGTTTTGCTTTTGGTTCGCATAGGTCAATGATGAGGCCAAAACCTGTACAAGTTTTTCATCGTTCTTACCGGCATCTTTTGAACTGAGGGCATGAAAGGCAATATTGATGGTCACATATTCCAATAGTCTGGCATGCTCTAATACGTCTTTGCCACCTTCGAGGTAGTATTTGAAAATGAGCACATCAACAAACAATAAAGAGTTGGTGATGCTATTGCCGAATGTTCTGTTGATAACGTTATCGCCCAGATATATTCTTGAATCAATCAGTTTTTCTAACTGTGAATCGGTCTTTGATCCGGTCAAGATTTTGTTCAGAAACGAAATCTTTCCTACATCAAGCTCTTGGTAGTAATTGAAGACTATGTTTACAAACCCATCAAAATCATAGCCACCCTTTTGAAACTTATGCACAAAATACAATGCGGTCAGCAAATTTACTTTGGCGACTTCGTCTTCTGAAAGGGCATGTTCTGGTTTTACAAAAGCAGGGTAATAAAGATGTATGCCATAGACAAACCCATTGTCTCTAAGTTGTTGGTACAGTGCATCATAATTGTCGAAACCAACGGATGCGTCTTGAACCAAATGGCCGAACTTTTTAATCCAACCTGAAGCTGATGGATTCATGGTGACATGGGTTTGCAACTCCAAAGAAAATGAAATTATGTGAGATATGGTCAGTTTTCATTTGAATTGACCAAAGCGTAACGGTAATGTTAAAAGACAACGAAGTTGTCTAGGTCCAAGGTCCAATCGTAGTTTTTGAATTCTATATCCACACCCTTTGTATCGGGTATGATACCATGGTCTTTCAATATGTTTTTGATGCCGCTCTTGCCACCAAAATCGCCTCGAAACCAACTGAAGAGTGATGTCACTTTTACAGTACTCGTCTTTTTATCATAACTCGACGTGCGCGCTAAATAAGTTCTTGTGCCCACTTCAAACTGTTCTTTGATTCTATCTGGGTTATAAATGGCTACCGGTGGACAATCTTTTGCCCCACAGTTCAAGGCAAAATGGATGCGATAATCACGCTTTTCAACCCGTAATTTTCGCTCGAGCCGATCAGGGAACCATTTACGAACGTAGCCCAGACCATTTGACCACTGTGATTTTCGAAGGATGCCGTGTTCGATTTTCTCAAAAGAAACCATTTCACCGGCGATGTTCAATTGCTCATTGCCGAAAAAGGCACCCTTGTCTTCATAGAATTCAGGATTTTCAGACAAAACAACAAGAATGTAGGCGTTATAGATATTGACCCAAAAGGCATACCGTTGTTCGTCGGTGGTCAGCGCATTCGCCAATTCATCGACAGTGGTGTTGGCCAACTGTTCTTGAAAGGTCTTGGTATTCTTGCCATCTATGGTGTATTGTAAAAAATCTTCTGATAATCGGTTGAAGTCTGTAGTGGCCGTGCGCACCCCTTGAAAATCTACCTTTTTTACCTTACAACAACTTAGGGCGGTCATAAATAGTATTACGATCAACTTTGTTTTCATGATAATTACCTTGCATTTAGACCCACTTGATCCATCTCGATCTGATGCTTGGTCGAATACTGTTTGGATTACTTTCACCAAAACTGTCACCTTTTTTGCTTTGGCTTGAGCAGATGGAAAGAATTTCATTTCTGGGTGTGATTCACACTGATTATTTTTTGAACAATGACATTCATCATATTCTGTTGAAAGAGTTGCCAATAATTTTGCGTGAATTTTTAAAAAGAAAAAGATGAAAAAAACCGCAATTTCTTTATTCGTGGCAATGTTTTGCCTTTCCGGCCTAGGCATTTCCCAGACGGCACCAGACGGCAATGATGATTCAAAATGGCAGTTCAGGTTAAGAGGTATAGTAGTAACCCCTGATGAAAGCGCAGATATAGAGGCAATAGGAGGAGATGTTTCCATTTCAACAGCAGTGGTTCCAGAATTTGATATTACCTATTTTTTTAATGAAAATTGGTCATTGGAGCTGATTTTGGCGACGGCTAAACATGATGTTGAAGCCGTAGGTACAGCTGCTGGCGATATCGATTTGGGGCATGTATGGCTACTGCCACCCACCTTGACCGCGCAATATCACTTTACCGGAGGTGATTTTGTTCCTTATTTGGGAGCAGGACCCAATTTGACCTTATTCTATGGAGTGGATGAGGGGCCAGTGGCCGATGATGTCGATTATGATACAACGGTCGGGTTTGCCCTGCAAGGCGGATTCGATTATATGTTGAACGACAAGTGGTTCTTGAACTTCGATGTCAAGAAATTGTTTTTGAATACAGATGCGACGGTCAACGCTACCACAGCTTTAGGGGCGACCGTAGTAGCCGATGTAGATATTAATCCCTGGATATTTGGTGTTGGTGTTGGTGTGAAATTGTAGGGATGTTTTTTGAATATTGATTGGCCGCGCAATTGTAGAGATTGCGCGGTTTTTTAATGCATTTTTTCCAACAGTTTTGCGGTGGACAGAATTTGTGCAAACTCATCTTTTAGACTGGCCAAGGCGGTTTGGTGAATAAGCTCTGCATCGAATGGTTTACCGTTTATGCCCATTTGGTCAAAGGCCGCACAGGCATCGGATACCAGCACGGTCTCAAAACCCAGATTTGCCGCCATTCGCACACTGGTCGAAATGCAATGGTTGGTGGTCAGGCCCACCATTACAATATTGTTGATACCATTATCTTTCAGAACATCTTCTAGGTCCGTACCAATAAAGGCACTGTTGACATTTTTGGTGAAAAGGGGTTCGTTCTCAAGCGGTTTTACTTCTTCTTTGATGTCAAAGCCCGATTTTGAGGCATGCAAGGGTGATCTTGGGTTTTGCGAACTATGGCGTACATGAAAAATAGGCTGGCCCCTTTTGCGCCAATACCTTAAGATTTTGGCCGCATTTTCTTCGGCTTGTGGATTGTTACGGTTACCGCCATAAAAATCGTGCTCATCCAATCCTTTTTGGATGTCGATAAGCAACAGGGCGGTATTTTTAGGGAGATTTTTCAGGTTTTAACATTTACGACTTACGACTATTTCAATCTTTCAAGTACACCTTTGCGTTTGACGATGTTTTTATAATCCCATTGAATGCTTCTCGATTTTTCGAGCCAATACTGTAATTTGGCCACATCGATTTCAGACACGGCGTTGTAGAAGATAGAGGCATCCTTGAATTTTTTGCCCTTAACGTTCAAATCTTCTTCCTCAAAACCAGCTCCGCTCCAAAACATGAGCCGTAAGCCTTTCTTCTGTTTGCTA
This sequence comes from Muricauda sp. SCSIO 65647, assembly GCF_021534965.1. Classification (NCBI taxonomy): domain Bacteria; kingdom Pseudomonadati; phylum Bacteroidota; class Flavobacteriia; order Flavobacteriales; family Flavobacteriaceae; genus Allomuricauda; species Allomuricauda sp. SCSIO 65647. The sequence goes on along the minus strand of NZ_CP091037.1, from coordinate 163,140 downwards.
TATCCTACAATAGGGTTTCCATCCAAGAACCAAACCGGATGCCTGTGCCATATTTTGTTTTCTGCATTCGGTAAGTGTTGTGTGATTTCATGGGCCAAAACACGACAAATGGCTTTATCGGCAGCAGATTGGGTATCGTTGTAAGCTATAATGTCTTTATGTACCGTTTTCATTTTACCAAGACAGGTTCTAGAACCTTCCAAACATTCTCCCTAACGATTTTGTGTCCCTCGGCCGTGGGGTGTATGCCATCTTCCAGATTCAATTCACGAATGCCAGCCACACCCTCTAACAAGAAAGGAATCAACGGAATATCGTTCTGCGCTGCCAATTCAGGGAAAATAGTGCGAAATTCCGTGGTGTACTCCGGTCCCATGTTGGGCGGTATCTGCATGCCTGCCAAAACTATTTGGGTATCTGAACTTTTTGCCTTGACCGCATTGATGATTTCTTGCAGGTTCTTTCGCGTTTCGGCTAGCGGTACGCCACGTAGACCATCGTTCGCGCCCAGTTCGAGTACAAAAATAGCTACCTCTTGCCTGAGTACCCAATCTAAGCGGTTGAGTCCACCAGAAGTGGTCTCGCCACTGACCCCTGAATTGATGACGGTGTACTCTAGGCCAAGCGAATCAAGCCGGTCTTGAATGAGGGCTGGGAAGGCTTCCTCTGTCTTTAGACCATAACCTGCGGTAAGGCTGTCGCCAAAAAAAAGAATGGTTTTGTTTGATTTTTCCTCATTGGCATTGGAGGTTTCTTCGGTCTCTTGTGCTGTGGTGGCCTCAGATTCATTCTTTGGGGCATCCTTACAGGCCAGCAGAAAGATGAACAGCAAAAAATAACGAAACTTTAAGAGTGTCTTTGGGTTCATGGGCGTAAAAAATCAAAATCATTTGCCTATTTTTCCGCTTTAACCCAACGGAAACCAAGGCATTCATGTCAAAGATATTAAACGTCGCCCATCTTGGAAAAACATATACCAGTGGTTCTAGAAAACTTACCGTACTCGAAGACATCACCTTTTCAATTGAGTCGGGCGAGACCTTTGCCATAGTAGGCCCTTCAGGAAGCGGCAAGACCACGCTTCTGGGGCTTTGTGCCGGGTTGGACAGACCTGATTCCGGTACGGTCGAACTTTGTGGTGCCAAATTGAACATGTTGAACGAAGATGAACTTGCCTTGCTCCGTAACCAAGAAGTGGGTTTCATCTTTCAGAACTTTCAATTGTTACCGACCCTAACAGCTTTGGAAAATGTTGTGGTACCCCTAGAATTACAGGGTGTCAAAAATCCTCAAAAGATAGGGATCGACCTGTTGGACAAGGTAGGGCTAAAAGACCGCTTTCATCATTACCCTTCCCAATTGTCGGGCGGTGAGCAACAACGGGTGGCATTGGCGCGGGCCTTTTCAAACCGTCCCTCCATTTTGTTTGCAGATGAACCTACCGGTAACCTAGATGAGGAAACAGGGGATAAAGTCGTGCAACTACTCTTCGATCTGAACCAAGAAGCGGGCACCACCTTGGTCATCGTGACCCACGATGTGGAGTTGGCCCAACGAACAGGGCGCATCTTACGGCTCAAGGGCGGAAAGATTTTGTCAAACGAACCCGTAGTAACCTAGTGGCCCCATTTGATAAAAATAAAAATACAGCGGGTTTCAATTGGCTGTTGAAAATGGCTTGGCGTGACAGTAAGGCCAGTGGTAAACGGTTGTTCCTATTTATGGCCTCGATTGTGTTGGGTATCGCAGCTGTGGTTTCGATACAGTCTTTCAGTGCCAATCTAAAAGAAAACATAGCGCTTCAATCAAAGGCATTAATGGGTGCCGATTATAAGATTGACACCGACCAGCCGCCCAATGAGCGTGTCATGGCGGTCATAGATTCATTGGGTGGTGCAGATGGCCACGAAGTCAGTTTTCCTTCGATGGCGGTTTTTACGCGAAACGGTGACACGAAACTGGTAGGGGTTCGCGGTATTGAAGGTGATTATCCCTTTTATGGCGAGTTTGAAACGAAGCCCCTTTCAGCAGCCAAAGAATACCAACAAGAGGGTGGGGCCTTGGTCGATGCGACCTTGATGGTACAATTTGGGATCAAGCCTGGCGATAGTATCAAATTGGGGGAAAGTGTATTCCCGGTTTTGGGCAGTTTGGTCTCGGCTCCGGGAATGGGCGGCGTTGGGGCCTCGATCGCGCCTCCAGTGATAGTTCCCTATCGTTTTATCGAGGCCACAGGGCTCGTACAGATTGGTAGCAGGGTCGATTATGACTATTATTTTGTGGCCGAACCCGACCAAGATCTGGAAGCACTTGACGAAGAGGTATACGCTAAGCTCGATGTTGAAAATGCCGATATCGATACCCATGTGTCTTCAGGACAGCGATTGGGCCGACGTTATGATAACTTCGGAAAATTTCTTAACCTGGTTGCGTTCATTGCCTTGTTGCTGGGCTGTGTGGGCATTGCCAGCTCTGTGCATATCTATATCAAGGAAAAACTACAGTCCGTGGCCGTGCTGAAATGTTTGGGGGCTACCAGAAGACAGACATTTTTCATCTATCTGTTACAAATTGCGGGAATGGGTCTCGTAGGTGGTCTGTTTGGGGTGTTGGCCGGTTTGTTGCTACAGCAATCGTTTCCATTTGTGCTGCAAGACTTTTTGCCCTTTGAGGTAGAGGTGAGTTGGGTGCCCGATGCGATAGTTGTGGGGCTGGCCTTGGGCATTTTGATGTCGATACTCTTTGCCATGAGTCCGTTGTTGGGCACGTGGTTTGTTTCTCCACTACAGGTACTGCGCATTCAAGACAATGGCGTGCAGAAATCAAAGACGGCCAGAGCAGTGGTGTTTACCGCCATTATGCTCTTCATCTTCGCTTTTTCTTATTGGTTGTTGGACAACCTTCAGTATGCCCTCTTTTTTGTACTGGCCCTAATCGCTGTTTTTGCCGTTTTGGGGGGCACTGCCAAGTTTTTCATGAAAATTGTGAAACGGTACTTTCCCCATTCATGGGGCTTTGCTGCCCGCCAGAGCCTGTTGAACTTGTTTCGGCCGAACAACCAGACCGTCGTTCTGATATTGGCCATTGGTATTGGTACCTTTTTGATCAGCACGCTTTATTTTACGAGAGACATATTACTGGCACGGGCATCGATCGATGGGTCGAGGGAGGCCCCGAACCTTATTTTGTTGGATGTGCAGACCGAGGAACGGGAAACAGCTTCTTTAGGAATTACAGAAGAAGGTTTAGATGTCATCAACAGCATACCCATCATCACCATGCGCATTCACCAAATCAAGGATTCGACCGTTCGAGAGATCATTACCGACACCACCTCGACCCTCAATTCATGGATTTTGTACCACGAGTTTCGTGTTACCTACCGCGATTCGTTGGTTGCCTCTGAGACGACCATTGACGGTTCATGGCCCCAAACCACTTGGGAAGATGGACCGATACCCGTTTCTTTGACCGATAATGTGGCCGAAGATGCCAGGGTCAAAGTAGGGGATAAGCTGCTGTTCAATATTCAAGGGGTATTGATGGAAACGGTCGTGGCGCATATTCGATCGGTCGATTGGCTTCGTATGCAGTTGAATTTCAATATATTGTTCCCTTCGGGAGTGCTGGAGGAAGCTCCACAATTCCATATTCTGACGACGAAAACACCCGACGAGACCATTTCGGCATCTTTACAGCGAAAATTGGTACGACAATTGCCCACGGTGTCCATCATCGATTTGCGGCAGGTGTTCACGGTCATTGAAGATATTCTCGATAAAATCGCTTGGGTCATCAACTTCATAGCCTTTTTCAGCATATTGACCGGTATCATTGTATTGATAGGTTCGGTGCGCACCAGCAAATACCAACGCATTAAAGAAAGCGTGTTACTGCGCACCCTCGGGGCAAAGAGCAAGCAGATACTGCGTATTACTGCGTTCGAATACCTCTATTTAGGACTTTTGGGCAGTGCCATGGGTGTTTTGTTGTCTCTTTTGGGAAGTTATTTGTTGGCCAAATTCGTTTTCGATACCGAATTCACGCCCTCTTGGGAGCCGATGCTCATCGTTTTGCCCGGTATTACCGTATTGGTCTTGTTGATAGGCTTGCTCAACAGCCGTTCGGTATTGCAGAGCCCACCCTTGGAAGTACTGCGGAAAGAGGTGAGTTGACATAATCGCCAGTTTACTGACTGGTAATATTAAAATACTGCAGCAGACTTATATTTTCTACTTATAGAATATAGATATGCTTTACTCTATATTGTAAGAAATATGAGGCCAAAGGATTTATACGTTGGCGGCTTAGTTCGAAAGCAGCAATATACCAGATACTAAAAATGCTAAGCCCATAATAAAATCACCTACAATTACAGATTTACCGTATTCGCTTTCCATATTTAAATTTCGAATTTCTTTAAGACTATATAGTGTATAAAGAGTACCGAAAATTGATAAAGTCAAACCCAATTTAATTTCATTTGCCATCTTTTCCTGTATGGTAATGAAGAGAAACTGCCTGAATCTTTACTTCGCCTTCAAACTAATGGCAAACCCGCCCCCTTCTTGTAGGGTGATGGCCTGGGTATCTCCTTTTTTGATTTCGAGCTGTTCGATGACAATGGCCGTGGGATTGTTTCGGTAATGTGAATCATCGGCATCTTTATAAATGATGGCCTCATAGGTTTTGCCATCCTCCAAGAAACTGAAATCAACGGTAATTTCACGACTGTTCTCATCGGTGATACCCCCGACGAACCAATTGCCGGTCTCGCGTTCTTCACGGGCTATGGTCACAAAGTCACCGACTTCGCCGTTCAACACTTTCGATTGCTCCCAATCGACCCCAACATCCCTGATAAATTGAAAGGCAGGCTGTCCCTCATAGTTTTCAGGTAAGTCGCAGGCCATTTGAATAGGCCCGTAGATGACCACATACAGTGCCAATTGTTGGGCAAGTGTCGTATTGATTTGATTGTCGGGTTTTGTGGTCAATGAGATTTCAAAAACCCCTGGGGTAAAGTCAATGGGCCCAGAAAGCATTCTGGTAAAGGCCACAATGGGCAAATGTTCTGGCGGATTGCCCCCATCGGTGGCCCAGGCATTGAACTCTTGCCCCCGAAGCCCTTCCCTGGCAATGGCGTTGGGGTAGGTGCGCCGTAGCCCGGTTGCCTTAATGGGTTCGTGAGCATTGATCGCCACTTCATATTCGGCGGCCGTTTCCAGTACTTTTCGGTAATGGTTCACCATCCATTGGCCGTGATGATATTCTCCTTTCGGAATGATTTTGCCCACATATCCGGTTTTGACCGAATGCATACCGTGTTTTTGCATCAATTCGTAGGCAGCTTTCATTTGTTGCTCATAGGTTCGGGGAGCCGCACTGGTCTCGTGGTGCATAATAATCTCCACACCTTTCGATTTGGCGTAATCAGAAAGTTCGTCCAAATCATAATCGGCATAGGGTGTCACAAAATCAAAGACCCCTTCACGGTCTTCAAAGCCGATCCAACGGTCCCAGCCGGTGTTCCATCCTTCGACCAATACACCACCAAAACCATTGGCCGCGGCAAAATCGATATATTTTTTGGTGTTTTCCGTAGTGGCCCCGTGTACAACACTTGTCTGCTCTTTGCCCAAGGTAGCGAAGGTGTTCATGTCTTGGGTAGCTTCCATATCCCAGGTGGAAACGCCTAGGTGCATTTCCCACCAAATACCCACATATTTCATGGGCGTAAACCAAGAAACATCGCCCAATTTGTTGGGTTCGTTGAGGTTTTCTATCAAACGTGATTCAATCAGGTCACCTGCCCTGTCGGCAATCTGCACGGTACGCCAAGGAGTTTTGGCAGGAAGGGCAGTGGACACTTTATGCCCCAATCGGTCAGAGCCCACCAATTCACTGGTCAACAAAAGGGATTCATTGTCAACCTTGAGGGTCATGCCCGCATAATTGGTCAGGTCGGCTTCATGAAAAACCAGGTGTAGTCCATCGTCAGAGCGCATCGTTACCGGCGTGTTCACGGCATTTTCAGGAATGTAAGTTGCCGCCAAATTGCTGTGCCCGGTTTTTGACAGTGCATCTATTTCAGATACTTTGGTGGTGTTGTACAGGTGCTCGTAAATGTCCCAATCACCAGGTATCCACCATGTGGTATGATCTCCTGTCAATTGAAATTCGGTATGCTCGTCCATGATGGTAATACTGTCCCTACCTTCTTGTTCCAAGAACTCATAGCGAAAGGCCACCCCATCATCATAGGCCTTGAAATGGATGTTGAACTTCCTGTTGGGTGCTGCTGTTTCTTGCAAATTCACGATAAGCTCATTGTAATGATTGCGCACATTTCGCTGCTCTCCCCAGGGCATTTCCCAAGTTTCATCAACCGTATTGGATGCGGTTCCCGTAATTTTCAGTCCCTTTTTTATGGGATCTTGGTCTTTGAAATCGAAGCCCATGGATGAACTGTCTATGACGACATTGTTGCCGTGTTTTACCAGGTAGTAGGGTGTTCCGTCACCGGTCAGTTGAAAAGTGATTTCATTGTTGCCGCTAGGAGAGGAGACACTGGCTGTCGACACTTTTTTTTCACAAGAAAAAGTCAAACATAGTGTGGCCAAACCGATCAAGAGAAGTTTTTTGTTCATAGTTCGTAGTTTTAGTTGAGCGTATTGCGTAGTTGTCTTATGCTAAATGTTGAAAATAATACTTTATAAGGGAAAAAGCCGCCATTTGGCGGCTTTGTGATTATTTGCTATGGAAATCACTGGATGATTCCTGTACATGAAATTCTTGCTCCGGCCGCCCCACTTGGCTGCGAAGTGAAATCATCTACACCTTGGTGTACGATAACGGCTTTGCCCACGATGTTTTTTGTTTCATCGTCGCAACCGATACACCACTGGTCGGTTGAAAACTCGATAGTTCCATTGCCATCGGCATCTGCTTCGAAATTACCGATATCCCCTTTGTGATATCCCCCTTCATCGCCCCATTTTCCGTGAGGTTGAAAGGTAGGGTTCCAATGCCCACCAGTAGACTTTCCATCCGCAGAAGAACAATCGGCCTTTTCGTGGATGTGGATGGCATGCTCACCAGGGGTCAAACCTGAAAAACTGGCCATCATTGTTACAGCCCCATTTTCTTCGGTAAAGGTAACCTCGCCTTTGACATTACTGTCGCTTTTAGGCTCCATCTGAAATTTTATGGTTTCCACTTTGATTTTCTCCTTCACCTCTTCAACGGTCTGCTCCATTTCTTCAGAAGTTTCTTCGGCTTCTTTTTTTGCCTGTTTGCAGCTAAAAGCCATTAGTAGCATAAGCCCAAGTGGCAGCGCAATCAATTTTTTCATAGTAAGGGTTTTTTTAGGTTCTGCATAAAGTTAACAATTATAAAAGGTACTGTCAACTAAAATGCCTTAGCAGCTCTTTGTTGTCGCGAATGCCCCGTTTCAGGTTTTCACAGAGCACCAATGATTTGTCTATGCGGGTCTGGGAGTTTTTGTAACGGCCAATGGCATAGATAATGCCCCTTTGCTTGCCTTTGGTGAACGACTCAAAAATTTGAAAGGCGGCTTGATCGTCCATCAGAACCGCTTCCAATTCTTCGGGCACTTCAACACCATATTTTGAGGTATCTTCAAAAAACTGCAATTGAAAATAATCGTTCAGAAAAATACCTAGGGTCTTTTGATTGTTTTTGCTGAACATGATGACATGATTGCCTTGGTATTTGTTCAGCGCGGCATGAAACGTTAAAGACTTTCCTTCAAAAGAGGCCACAACCTTCACCCTTTTGTGCCCATTATCGATAAATGGCCTCGCAATCTGCTCGGGTATGATCAGACTGTGCATTCCACTGACGGTTGCTTCAAAAACCGGGCTCTCCATACTCAGATTTCAGTCGTGCTATTCGATTAGCGTGTTGATGACCTGGGTCTTGCTGTGCAAGGTTTTGTGCACGGGGCATTTGTCGGCTATCTGCATGATACGCTGTTTTTGCTTATCATCTAAATCACCTGTCAATTTGATCTCACGTTCGAAGGTATCTATTTTGGCACTATCGGCCTCACAATTCTCACAGTCTTGCGCATGGTCTTTACTGTACGAGCTATGCACCTCGACATTTTCGACGGGCCAGCCTTTGCGTTTGGCATACAGCTGTATGGTCATTGCCGTGCAAGCTGATAAGCCTGCGGAAACCAGTTCGTAGGGTGAGGGGCCAAAGTCATTTCCGCCATACGAAATGGGTTCGTCGGCCAACATATAATGGTTGCCTACTTTCATTTGTGTGGTAAAGCCATCATCAGCATCAAGACTGGCGGCTACCTGATGTTTTGTTTTTAGGGTGGCATCCACTTTTTCCTGTATGTTTAGATACCTCTTCGCCCAACCAGAAATGACCTCCCCTACATAGATGGAATCTTTTTTGTCAAAAAGTAGATGATCGGCGCCATCAAGCGACACAAAACTTTTGGGGTGGTGGGCGGCATGATAGATTTGCTCGGCGTTTTTGATGCCCACTGTATCGTCTTGTGGCGAGTGCATGATCAACAAAGGTTTTCGAAGGGCCTTTGCGGTTTCAGGCAGCGACTTGGTTTCCAGATCCTCTAAAAATTGTTTTTTGATGGTGAAATCGCGCCCACTGAGATTAATGGTGGCCTTACCGGTTTCGTTGATTTCGTCAATGCCGCTTTTCAATAAGTGTTTGACGTGTTTTGGATTTGAGGGTGCCCCGATCGTGGCGATTGCCTTTACTGAATTGATTTCAGTGGCTGCAAAAATGACGGCGGCTCCGCCCAATGAATGCCCGATCAAGAGGGTAGGGGCCTGGTAATTTTCTCTCAAAAAATCGGCAGCGGTCACCAAATCGGCCACATTTCCAGAGAAATTGGTGTCGGCAAAATCGCCCTCGCTTTCTCCCAATCCCGTGAAATCAAAGCGCAATACTCCAAACCCATTGGAGGTCAGGGCACGGCTGATGTTTTTTACCGCAATCAGATTTTTGTTACAAGTAAAGCAATGGGCGAACAATGCAAAGTTGTGCGGATGTCGATCAACGGGCAATTCAAGTCGTCCCACCAATTTTTGACCTTCTATATTATGAAATTCTACTTTTAAGGTATTCATGCTTATTGGGTTGATAGCTCAAGATAAAGCATTATAGATAGGTACATTCATTGAACATTTACCCATCGTCTTTTGCCTTTTTCTTAAAGATACCCCTTAAGTCGGGATTATAGAAGAACCCTATCTGCAATCGATCAAAATTTCTATTATTGAAATGGTTTTTCAGAAAACCCACTTGAAGACTGGCATTTTCCGTTACATGCACCCCTCCGGCAAAATACAGGCGATTTTGATCAAAGATGCTGTTTTGTAAATTGATGAAGATCTCATCGTAAAAATTAAGAAAAAAGGTGTCTGTCAATGGAAGCATGACCTGTAATCGATATCTGGCCCGGTGTTCTGTATTTCGTTCAAAAAAAGGACTGTTCTCGTTTTCAATGGTGATAAATCGCTGCTCCAATCGATAGCGATGCTCGAACAACAGCTCCCAGACTTTGTTGGTCATGATGAACTGTTGAAAAATTCGATGTTCAGAAATATTATTTATCAGAATTTCATCACTTTCAAAAGTGGGGTCGGTGTCAATAAACGCATAACCTCCCGTCACTATGGCATTGGGATTGATGTGGTAATTCAATCCGGTTCGCAACAATAATTGATTGAAGCTATCGGTAGTCTCATAGAATCGAAATTGGGCTTCGGTATGAATGCTAAACCTTTCCGAAATCCTGTTCATCCCGAAATACATATACCATGCCCCCAACTCATCTTCACCGGTATTTTGGGCATATAAGCCAACTGTGGCCAAAAGCCAGATCGCTATAATTCTTTTTGCCATCAATCTAGGTTGAATGTTTTCTTGTCTTTAAACGGGGATAGTTTCAATGCTTCAATGGATTCACGATAAGCCTTCCATTTATCAGCGAAAAACATATTGGTCTTTTGCAGTGCATTCTTCAAGTCTGTTTCAGCAAAGCGAATGAGTCTTTTTTCGGTTTCGGTGATTCCGTTTTTTCGACTGCCCACATAGTAACTGGCCGTGTTCAGACGTTGCATAACGGTTGTTTCCGGGTTTCTGGTAATGCCCTGCCGCTTGTCTTCCTTGCCCATAAACACTGCCACAACCGAATCAATTTGCTTAACAATGTCTTTTGATGCCTTGATGCGATCTTTGTATTTTTCCTTGTCCAATTCTTTCAGTTCTTTCGAATATTTGTTGGCCAAATCTTTGCTCTCAATCAACTGCTTCACAGCGTCAGCAGCGGTTTGAATGTGCTTTTCAAGTTGTTTTTGCGTTTGGTAAACTTCATTGATATTGGCCGTTGAAACGTTCAATCTTGGATCCGTCTTTACAGTGACCATGGTAGAATCAGATGTCGTGCCGAACGTAACCTTGATCTTATAGGTGCCTGGCTTTACCATGGCCCCGCTAGGTTCAGGTTCATTTTTCTTGATTTTTCGAGCTGGTCTGTCCGGGCCTTTTTCGTTCAACTCCCAATATACCCTATGGAAACCTTTCTTTTCAGGGGTCTTGTACTTTAGTGTTCGTATCAATCGGTCATCGGCATAAATCCCAAATTGAACGGAATCTTTTTTCTGTACCCCTGACCATTCTTTTTCATCTGATTTTTGCCCATTATCCGCTGTATCTTCTTTTTTCTCTTCCCCTTTATCCTTTTTGGCTTTGTCCAAATCTTTTTTGCCCTCTTTTAGATAGTAGGTAATCATGGCGCCCTGTTTGCGATTTTCACCGTTGTAGAGTGCATCACCCCCAAAACGACTGCCGGTTCCTTGTTGATAAGCTGCTAAATATGCATCAGGGCTATCGAATAGTGCCACATCTTGCAGAAGGGCCTCCATATTGGTGGCCAACTCGCGTAGTGGTCGAATATCGTCCAGCACCCAAGCGGCCCTGCCGAAGGTGCCGATGACCAAATCTTGTTCACGGGGATGTATCACCAAATCTTTGGTTGAAACCGTGGGATAGCCCTCTGTCCATTTCTGCCATTTGTTTCCGGCATCAAATGAGATATAAAGACCATCATCGGTGCCCAGAAAAACCAAATTTGGATTCTCTGGATCTTCAATGATCGATAGGGTATAGCTCTGTACATCGTTTTCATCTACAATTCTCGTCCAGGTTTTACCATAATCCTTGGTGCGGTAGGCATAAGGTGTATAATTGAACCTTCTGTAATCGTTGGCCAGCAAGAGTGCCTCACCCTTGTTGTTCTGTGAAGCTTTGATTTGAGGAATCCAGCTTCCTTTTGGCAGCCCTTTGATACTGGCGGTTACTTCGGTCCAAGTGGCACCTCCATTTTGGGTATAGTGCACTCGACCGTCATCGGTTCCGACCCATAGCATATCTTTTTCCACTGGTGAGGGCTCAATGACCAAAATGGTACAGTGGTTTTCAGCACCAGTGGCATCCATGGTCAGGCCCCCGCTTTCACTTTGTTTTTGTTTTTCGGGGTCATTGGTGGTCAGATCAGGAGAGATGACTTCCCATGTTTGGCCTTTATTTGTTGATTTATGTACAAACTGACTGCCGAAATATACGGTAGAATTATCAAAAGGGTCTTGCCCGATACCGGCATTCCAGTTGAAGCGGAGCTTGGTGTCAGCATCGGGTGGCGTGGGACGAACGGTATAGTTGTTTCCCGTTTTCCAATCGTATCGTCTTACAAATCCCTGTTGGCTCATGGCATACCCAAATTGGCTATTGTCTTTATCAGGTACCACATCGAAGCCATCGCCAAAAGCAATTTCTTGCCAATAACTGTTTCTGATACCTTGGGCGCGCCAAACGTAGGCCGGACCACGCCATGAACCGTTATCTTGCATGCCCCCGTACACATTATAGGGAAACTCATTATCGGTACTGATATGGTAAAATTGGGCCACGGGCAAATTGCCGATGAAACGCCACGTCTGACCACCGTCTTTGGTGATGTTCATGCCGCCATCGTTGCCATCGATCATAAATTGTCCGTTGTCAGGATGGATCCACCAAGCGTGATGGTCTGGATGCACACCGTTGTCAACATTATAGGCGGGCATCAATTGTTTGAAGTTTTTGCCTCCATCTTCAGAAACATTGACATAAGTGAAAATTGAGAATACTCGATTTTCATTCTCGGGATCCACATAGATCTCAGAGTAGTAAAAAGGGCGATTGCCAATATCGTTCTTGTCGTTCACCTTTTTCCATTTGAAGCCACCGTCTTCTGATTTGTACAATGCGTTTTTTTTGGCTTCGATCAAGGCATAGACGATATTCGGTTTGTTGGCGGCAATGGCAATGCCAATACGGCCCAGTTCGCCTTTGGGCAGCCCGTCGTCCTCTGTTAGCTTTTTCCAATTTTTTCCACCATCATGGGTCATATAGAGTCCGCTGCCTTCCCCACCTGATTTGAAGAACCACGGGTCGCGTTTATGCTCCCATAGCGCGGCAAACAATTTATTCGGATTGGTAGGGTCCATCACCAGATCGGCCACTCCTGTCTTGTTGTTTACAAAAAGTACTTTCTGCCAGGTCTCACCGCCATCGGTGGTTTTGAACACCCCACGTTCTGGGTGTTCGCCCCAAGGGGAACCAATGGCGCCTGCATACACCACATCAGGATTCATCGGGTCGATGATGACCCGATGGATATGACGCGTTCTTTCCAACCCCATGCTTTTCCAGGTTTTACCGCCATCCAACGATTTGTAGATCCCATATCCGCCATTTAGGCTGTTTCGTGGATTGCCCTCACCAGTGCCCACCCAAATCACGGAAGGATTGGATTGTTGTATGGTCACCGCACCAATAGATCCGGTGACCTCTTTATCAAAAATGGGTTCCCACTTGATGCCGCCCGAAGTAGATTTCCAAAGGCCCCCGGAGGCGGTGCCCACATACATCACATCAGGGTTTGATAAGACCACATCAATAGCCGTGACACGACCACTCATTCCGGCCGGGCCGATATTTCGAGGTTTCATGTCTTGGACTAAATCCATTGAAAATTGTTGTGCAAAAAGGGATGTGGTTGCCAGAAGCACCACCAACGAGAGTATTTTTTTCATTTTCAAAAAAGGGTTGTATTAGTGTTATGATTTGGTGTTGGGTGTTTGGTGTTCGTTGTCAGTTGTTCGGTATCATATATAAATATCAAATTCAAGGTTTTCCCTAATGCTGAATTCATACTTCTAAACTCTAAACTCTAAACTCTGAACTCCTAACTCTAAACCCAAAACCCCATAGTCCTTATACCTAGTTGTGACCAATATGGCATCCACAGCCCGGCCTAGTAAAACTATGGGCTTCTTCATGCCATGGAAATGCCGCGTTATATTTGTTGTTTTCCCACCAGAACATACTTCGCTCTTTTGTGGTATTACCGATTTCATTCATGGTCTCGGCATCATAAAGCCTGCCATTGACCATGGTGTATTTCACCGTCTCCGTATTTCGGATATCTTCCAGTGGATTTTTGTCCAATACGATCAAATCGGCCAATTTGCCGACTTTCAGCGAGCCGATATCGTTGCCTGCTCCGATATAGGTGGCCGGATTGATGGTTGCCGTTCTTAAGGCATCCATATTCGATAGTCCTCCTTGGTGCAGCAGCCAAAGCTCCCAGTGAGCGCCAAGTCCCTGTAATTGTCCATGCGCCCCTAAATTGACCAGTACACCTTCATTGTTCAGTCGGGCAACCGTTTTTGAAACCAAAATATGGCCATTCTCATACTCTTCATCCGGTATCATGGTTCGATAGCGCGAACGGGCATCGACCAGTGCGCGTGGGGTAAAGTTCAACAAACGTTTATTCTCCCAGACATTGTCTTTTTGGTAGAAGTAATATTCTCCGTTCATACCACCATAGTTTACGATGAGGGTAGGGGTATACCCTGAACCACTGGTCTTCCAAAGCTCTACGATGTCTTTATAAACAGGGGCAACGGGAATATTATGCTCAATGCCTGTATGGCCATCGATGATCATGGTCATGTTGTGGTAAAAGGTAGAGCCCCCTTCCGGTACCACATTGATGCCCAATTCTCTTGCGGCCTGCATCACCTGTTGTCGTTGGTCACGTCTTGGTTGGTTGTAGCTCTTTACCGATTTTGCTCCAAAGGCCTTTGTTCTTCGAATGGCCGATCGGGCATCTTCCAAACTATTGATGACCGCTTTGAAATCACCATCGGCACCATACAAAATGATTCCCGTAGAATATATTCTTGGCCCGACCATATCGCCGTTTTTGATTAATTCTGACATCGCAAAAATCGATTCTGTGTTAGCCGAAGGGTCATGGGCTGTGGTCACCCCAAAAGCGAGATTGGCATACAATTGCCAGTGTTTCTGTGTAGTGAGGCCATATCGAAACCCGCCGATATGCGCATGGGCATCTACAATGCCAGGCATAATGGTCTTGCCCGAAGCATCAAATACCTTGGCATTTGAGGGCATGTTGATTTCATCAGACTTGCCGAGATACTCGATTTTGTTTTCGTTGATGACAATGGTACCGTTCTCGATGATTTCGTCTCCTTCCATGGTAATGATCCGTGCACCGGTAAAAGCGATACGCCCTGAGGGTTTGTCGCTTTTCAAGGTGAGTCCGACCTTAATGCCCACACTGTCCATTTTGGCCACTTCTTTTGGTGAATCGGGTAAAAAGGTATATCGGTCTTTGATTTCATTGGCAAAATAGTCATCACCAAGTGTCCAAAAAATGGTTTTGCTGTCGCTTGACCAGTGCAAGTTGATACCCGCATCTTTTGAAATCTGGGCCACTGGCACTGATTTGCTCTTGTTGTCTAAATTGATTTCCTTGCCATTGAGCACCAATGGGGCGATATAGGCTTTGTGCAGGTTGGTGAAGGCAATCCATTTGTTATCCGGACTTGGCACCAAACGGTTGGCATATTTTGATTTCACATGGCTTTTTGCATCTTTTCCGTTAAGATTCACCGATTTTAGGGTCTTTTCAAGATTGCCAAAATAGGTGCCCCCTGTTTGGTAAAAAATGCGTTTTGCATCAGCAGAGAACATGGGGTGTTCGCCTTCTTCTGAGACCCATTTGACATTTGAGCCATCGATGTTCATCGTATAGATGCCCGTCTTTTTTGAAAAGCTTCTGCCCTGGTCATTGTTACCGGGCTCTTTGCGATAAGTGAGCATTCGTCCATCAGGGCTAAAGGCAGGGGTTCGGTATATGCCTTTGATGGTGGTCAGTTTTGTCGTGGCTCCCCCGTTTGTGGGAATTTTGTGAATGGCACCCAACCCTTCATCATTCCATGTGACAAAGACAATGCTTTTTCCATCAGGGGAAAATGCAGGTTCTGATTCAAGGTCCGTACCATTGGTCAATCGTTTGGGTTTGCCATTGGGCAAACGTTTGGTCCATAGTTTTCCGAGTGCATTGAAGACGAGGGTTTTCCGGTCTGGAGAAGTTACCGCATGGCGAATTACTTTGGCCGTAAATTGGTCGGGTGCCACAGGAGAATTGACCCTTAGTGTTTCCGCGATTTTGATAGTGGCATCAACCGTAAAGGGAATGTTGTTCACCTCCAATGAATTGATATTGATGCTATGGATCTTGCCTTTGTTCCAAAACACGATTTCCTCGTTGTTGGGCAACCAACTGAAATTCGGATATACCCCAAAAATGGCCCACGCCTCTTGTTGGTCTTTGTTCAGATTATCGGCAAGCGGCCATTCTTCACCCGTTTCCAAATTATGTAGGTACAAGACTGTTTTGGTGCGTACCCTTTTGACAAAGGCCAGCAATTTGCCGTCTCTCGAAACCTGTGGCCGTGCGGCGCCACCTGGTCCGCCGGTGATGGTCATTGTTTTTCCGGTTTCAAAATCATACCGTTTGATGACATAGATTTGTTTGTTGGGGTCTTTGTTATATTGAAAGAACCCACCGGGATACACGTCTTCACTGTAATAGAGGTATTTGCCATTTGGTGAAACACAGGGTTCGTTCACATCTTGCTGGTCATTTTTACGTTTGGTCACTTGCAGCCCAGATCCCCCAGAAATATGATATTGCCATAGTTCACCGGCACCCAGTGAACGTTGGGAGGTAAAGTGTTTTCTGGCCACCAAATAATTGCCGTCGGGTGTCCAATAAGCGTTGTTCAACAGTCTGAAGTCTTCTTTGGTCACTTGCTTGGCATTGCTGCCGTCGACGTTCATTACCCAAATGTTGTCACCACCTCCGGCATCACTGGTAAAGGAGATTTTGGTTCCATCCGGACTAAACCGCGGTTGTATCTCAAAAGGGATTCCTGTTCTGAGCGGGGTGGCCTTTCCACCGGTAATGGGCATTGTGTAGATATCACCCAATAAATCGAAGACCAAGGTTTTTCCATCTGGGCTCACATCGAGGTTCATCCATGTGCCCTCGTCAGTGGTGAAGGTATGGTCTTGGTAGTTGAAATCTCCTTTGGGATTGGAAACATCCCATTTTTCATTGTCTTTTTTTTCTTGTGCAAATAGGGCTACCGATGCGAAGAGCATCGCCAGAAAGCGTAGTTTTTTTATCATTTTTTGTGGATAGTCAATTAGCCGTCTAAAGATAGCGAAAAGGGGTCGGCAATTTCTTAAAGGCTTGTTAAGAGTAGGTACCAAAAGGCTGTATTGGCCTTTGTAACAAAATGAACAGAGCGACGTCTTATCAGAAACCACAAATACCTGCCATCATGAAACTTTCACGAAATCTCCGCTTTTTGATAACCGTTTGTGTGACCCTCTTGGTCTGGGGCCATGTTCTATGGGACCATTTTCATGGCGGCATACCGGTACACTATCTGTTCATGGATAAAAACATGCCCCCGTTCCCCAATTGGCTGGGAGGCATCATCTTGCCCTTTTTTACCTGGATCGCGCTGTACCGTATTCATAAACGGGTCGATGCCCCTGATTCAAAAAACACACTTCGTCTGGCCGTAGGTCGTTTCTTGGCGGCATTGCTGGTTGCCGCCAGTATTTCGGTCTGTTTTGAAAACGGTATTGAAATACCAAACTATATTTTATATTCCATTTTTGTACTGGCCTTTATCTTTCCGCTTTATAAGTCTGAATATGTATTGGGCTGGGTACTGGGCTCGAGCTATAGCTTTGGGGCTATGATCCCCATGCTGTTTGGTATCGTATTGGCCGGGGTTTTCTTTGTCTTTTATAAAGTGGGAAGAGCCTTGATCAAGCTTTTTAGCGCGAAAAAAAGTTGAATCTGCCCATCAGAAATCGTCCGGTCTGCTGGCAAGAGTCCATCAATTGTTCTCTTGTTCGGCAATTTTTGTCAGCCGTTTGTCGATTTCTTCTTTAGCATGCCATTTGCCCTGACGTATGACACCCGATACTTTTTTAAGTGCGTTTAGATTTTCAAGGGGATTTTCCTCCAACAAAACCAGGTCAGCTTCCAAGCCTTCCTTCACTTGCCCAAAGGTATCTTCCATTTTGAAATAAATGGCCGGGTTTATGGTGCCTGATTGAATGATTTCCAAATTGGTCATTCCCGCATCGGCCATATCCTGCATTTCATGGTGTATGGAAAAGCCGGGCACATTGAACAGCTGTGGGGCATCAGAACCCAATAGCATGCCATGGCCATTGTCACTCAGTTTTTTGATAAGTTGCCTACGGATGGCATCAAATCGTTTCCATTGGTCTTTGTCAAATGCCGGGTCGGCCATAAACTGTTCTTTGACGCGTCTCCAGTTGGCCAAGGTCTCTTTCGGCATATATTTCATTTCGGGCAACGACAAAAGTGAATCGACATCGGTAGGGGCAAACCACTTGGTGAAAAGGCTTTGGGTGGGTACGATCCACACCTTGTTTTCTTTGGCCATTTGTACCAATCCATCAATTTTGCCAGTATCGGCAAGTGGGGTAAAGTTGTAGCCGAAAAAGCCATTTTCGCTGGGGTTTACATTGGCCGACTCGGGTACCAACCCCTCCAAAAAACCATCGACATGGTCAATGGAGACATACCGGCTTTTCAATGCATGCCGAATGCCCACGTCAACAGGTACATGACCGGCAAATTCAATGCCTACATCATTTGCTGTTTCCACTAATTGGTCAAAGACCTCCAATTGAATGCCGGGGTGTATCTTTAAAAAATCATAGCCATCTTTTTGATAGGCCGAGACCTTATCGATAGCTTCTTGCCTAGAAGTTACGGAGTTGCCGTTCAAAGAGGGGCTAGAGGTAAAAATGCGCGGACTTAGAATTTCACCATTCTCGGCTTTTTCGCGAAGGTTTAAATGCAAGGGGTGCCCCAGCATGCCGCGAATGGTCGTAATACCATTTGAGAGGTAGAGAAATAGCACATCTTCAATACGTTCTTTTGAAGTAGGGGGTGAAGGAATATGTGCGTGCATCTCGGCCAGTCCGGGCATAAGAAATTTTCCAGAACCATCTATTTTTTGGGGATAGGCATCTGGACTTTCTACAATTTCCGCGATAGACTTGATTTTTCCCGAATCGATAACCACCTGTCGATTTTGATACAGTTGCCCGGTTTTTACGTCGATTACATTTACATCAGAAATAAGAATGGCCGTCTTGCTGATTTTTTCTTGGGCTTGGTTGCAGGCAGTGAGCAAAAGGGCAATTATAAGGTATATGGTATTTTTCATGATCGTCGATTTATGAGAGAACTCTTAAAGATAGCGAAAAGTTAAGGTGCTCTGTTCCGTTGAAATGAAACAGCCTAGATTTGTGTACATTTGGTGTTTATGCCCAATTACAACGACCCAACAAAAAAAACACGCGCCCCTTGGTACTATTTGCTGCTGTTGATCTTGGCCGGTGAGGCGGTGTTCATTCTTCCATTTGTTTTGCCCAGGGTGTTCAGGCCGACTGTTTTGGATGTTTTCGAAATGTCTAATTTAGATTACAATTTGGGCGTTGCCGTTTATGGTATCATCGCCATGGTTTCCTATCCGTTCGGAGGTCCGTTGGCCGATAAATTTGCACCTAGAAAACTTATAGCCGTAGCCTTATGGCTGACTGCCTTGGGTGGTTTATGGTATGCCCGTTATCCTAGTTTGGATACATTAAAAATTCTGTATGGCTATTGGGGCTTCACTACGATTTTTCTCTTCTGGGCGCCAATGATCAAAGCGACCCGGGTCTGGGGAGGCGATACTTCGCAAGGTAAGGCCTTTGGCTTTTTGGATGGGGGCCGTGGATTGACCGGAGCCCTGTTTGGATTATTGGGTGTTTTTATTTTCTCTGCCTTTTTATCTGATGGAATTCAAGAAGCAGCACTTGCACAGCGGCAAGAGGCCTTTACCTATGTCATCTACATATCTGCCATTATCATCAGTGTCATCGGTGTTTTGGTTTGGTTGTTTATGAAGTCAGGAATCGATGAAACCAAAATATTGGTTGATAGAATAACTATTAAAGAGCTGAGACAAGTGCTAAAGTTACCGTCAGTTTGGCTATTGATGGTAATCATTCTTTGCTCTTATGTGGGCTATAAGATAACCGATATTATTTCTCAGTATGCCAACGAGGTAATGTTGTATGATCAGGTAAAATCGGCCCAAGTGGGTACTTTTCTTCAGTTTCTGAGACCTATTACAGGAGTTTTGGTCGGTTTGTTGGTGGATAGGTTTCGCATAACCTTTTGGCTCTTGCTAAGTTTATTGTTTTGTGTAATAGGGGGAATTTTGTTTGCCTCTGGAATTATTGCACCAGCTACAACATCATTATTTTTCATGTCTGTTGTAATCGTTGCCATTGGGGTGTATGCGGCAAGGGCATTGTACTTTGGCGTAATGAGGGTCGGAAAAATTCCATTGACATTGACCGGTACGGCTGTTGGCTTGATTTCATTGATAGGTTATACACCAGATATTTTTGCAGGTCCGGCCTACGGGTATTTTTTGGACACCTATCCGGGAGAACTAGGACACCAATACGTTTTTTGGATGTTAAGTGCTTTTGCACTTATTGGCGGAATAGCTTCTTTAGTATACCATAGAAAGTATGGCAGGTCTGAGCTCAGCTAAGAACCCTCACAAATTGATTTCAATCTTTTCAGGGCTTTTGGCCAAGTTTGGTTAAAATAGGCCTCCCATTCTGTGGTCGTATCCATAGCCACTTTGAGCAAAGTGCCATTTTCAGTGGGTAGATAGGTGTACTCTTCCAACATTCCTGCAAAGGCCTCGACTTTCTCTCCTTCCGTGATTTCCTTGCCATCTTCAAGGGAGCCATAATGCTCGATACTCACGAACTCATTGGGCAGGTTTTCCTTGATCCGGCTTATCATGCCACAGACATTGCCCTTTTCATCATCTGATAGAAACACGATTTTGGAGCCTTTGGTCCAGTTGCCCTTATATCGCGAAGTTGGACTGAATTCGGCGGTCCATTGTTTAAAGGTCTCTTCATTGAGCATCACATCATAGACCTTTTTGACCGGGGCATTGATACGGGTTTCAAAATGCAACGTTTTCATTTATCGTGTATTTCGTGATTTAATCCCTTGTGCACACAAGGTAACGATTTCTTGAATTCGCTTATGTCTTGTTTCTTCACGTTTGGCATGGTTCAACCAATATAGATAGCTCTTCCGTTGGCCACGTGTGAAGCTTTGAAAGTTGTTCCAAGCTTTTGGGTTCTTGTCAAAGGCGTTTTGCAAATCTTCTGGCACCACACCGTTTTCAACATCGTCCAGAGCCGACCAAGAGCCATTTTGCTTGGCGACTTCAATGGCTTCAAATCCACTTTCGTGCATGAGACCGGCCGCTGTAAGCTCTTTTATATGGTCTTTGTTGACCTTGCTCCAGACACTTTTGGGTTTCCGGGGGCAGAAATACTGACGGCGTTTGCCATTGCCCAAGCTTTTGACCGTACTGTCTATCCATCCGTAGCAAAGGGCCACGCGAACGGCCTCTTCCCAGCGCATGCTTTCATTTTTGTGATCGACTTTATAGAGGATCAAATAGATTCCGCTCGAGGCAGCATGGTTCTCATGTAACCATGTGCGCCATTCGGTATCGTTTTTAAAGTAATGCTCTTTCTTTTCGTCCATTCCGAGTCGTTACATTTTTGATAGCAGCCTTTTCATAATGAATATGCCATAAATTTTGAAGAAAATGAAAATATACTATTTGTTTTTGCACAAAAAGGGAATTATTATTGGACTATGAAAAAAGTCATCTGCCTATTACCTGTTCTGTTCGTATTTCTGGCGACCAGTTGCGAAAAAAAACGCGCTGGAAATCCGAAAGTATTGATTTTCTCAAAGACCATGGGATTTGAGCATGCCTCGATTCCCCAGGGTATCGCCGCCTTACAAGAATTGGGCGCTGAAAATAATTTTGAGGTCGATACGACCAAAAATGCGGGGGCATTCACAGATGAGACCCTAAAACAATATTCGGCGATCATTTTTCTGAGTACCACGGGCAATGTATTGGATAACAAGCAAGAAGCTGCCTTTGAACGCTACATTCAGGCGGGTGGTGGGTTTGTGGGCATACATGCGGCCACTGACACCGAATACGACTGGGGGTGGTACAACAAATTGGTCGGGGGTCAATTTTTGAGCCATCCGGCCGGCACGCCTGAGGCTGACTTTATCATAAAAAATAGAAACTTCATTGCCACGGCGTTTTTTACCGATACCATTTGGCGCCGGACCGATGAGCTTTACAATTTCAAGAAATTGAACCCTGATGTGAATGTGTTGATGACCGTTGACGAATCAACCTACGAAGGTGGTGAGAATGGTGATTACCACCCTATGAGCTGGTACCATGACTATGATGGGGGGCGGGCCTTTTACACCGCGGGCGGCCACACCGATGAAAGCTTTTCCGAAGAATTGTTTTTGAAGCACCTTTTAGGTGGAATTCAATATGCCATCGGCGAGAATTTAGAGCTCGATTATGACAAGGCAACGACCCAGATACCGCCCGATGCCGATAGATTTTCCAAAGAAGTACTGGTTCAGGGTGAATTCTTCGAACCTATTGAAATGGCCGTTTTGCCCAATAACGATGTGCTCATAGCGCAACGTAGGGGCGAGATTCTTCTTTACTCTGACAAAACCAAAGAATTGGCACAAGTGGCCTATCTCGATGTGTACCATAAAGCCTTGAACGCTCCAGGGGTGAATGTCGAAGAAGGTTTGATGGGGCTTCAAAAAGATCCTGATTATGCGAACAATCATTGGATCTATGCCTATTACGCACCCACTGGCGATCAATGGGTGAACCGACTGTCGCGGTTTAAATTTAGGGATGGGGAATTTGACCTTGATTCAGAACAGGTAATTCTAGAGGTTGAAAGCCAGCGCGAAATCTGTTGCCATACAGCTGGGTCAATCGCTTTTGGAGGTGATGGATTGCTGTATGTTTCCACAGGTGACAACTCGACACCATTCGACGAGCCCAATGCCCAATATGTCAATAAGGGCTATGCGCCCTTGAACGATCTACCGGGCAAAGAGCAATACGATGCACGCCGTTCTTCGGGCAACACCAACGATTTGCGCGGAAAAATTTTGCGCATCAAGGTAAATGAAGATGGCAGTTATGATATCCCCAAGGGAAATCTATTCCCCGTAGGAACCGAAAATGCGCGACCAGAAATCTATACCATGGGGCACCGTAATCCGTACCGCATATCGGTAGACCCCAAAAATGGATACCTCTATTGGGGTGATGTGGGCCCAGATGCCCAAGAAGACAACCCCGATAGGGGCCCACGGGGCTATGATGAGGTAGGCCAGGCAAGAGCCGCGGGCAATTTTGGGTGGCCGCTTTTTGTGGGCGACAATAGGGCCTATGTAGACTACGATTATGCGACGGGTGAAAGTGGCGATGCCTTCGACACAGCGAAACCGATAAACGACAGTAGAAACAATACCGGACTTCAAGAATTGCCGCCAGCGCAGCCAGCCATGGTGTATTACCCATATGCCCCGACCCAAGATTTTCCGCAGGTGGGCACAGGTGGCAGAAATGCCATGGCCGGGCCAGTGTATTATTCCGACCTGTATGCCAGTGGAGGGCTTCCCGACTATTATGATGGTAAACCATTGATTTATGAATGGATTCGGGGATGGATGATGGCCGTTACCCTTTTCGATGATGGCACCTTTAACAAAATGGAACCTTTTGCCCCTGAGGTAAGGGTGCAGAACCTAATAGATATGGAAATGAGCGATGATGGCCGCGTCTATCTGTTGGAATATGGGAGTGGATGGTTTACCCCGAATGAGGATTCTGGTTTGTCGTACATCGTTTACAATGGTGGAAACCGACCACCGCTCATCGATAGTTTTAGTGTCGACAAGACCTCAGGAAAGTTGCCACTTGAGGTGGTTGCCACGATAGAGGCACATGACCGCGAAGGCGATGAGATCAGTTACGTTTGGAATTTTGGAAATGGCGAAACCTACGAAACTAACGAAAACAAAGTACGGCATACCTATTCAGAACCTGGTGAATACAAGATAACCGTTGAGGTAAAGGATGGTAAAGGCGGTTCTTTGAGCAGTGACCAACTGCGTGTCACCGCGGGTAATTCAAGACCTTTGGTCTCGATTGATTTAAAGGGCGGAAATTCTTCGTTCTTCATGGCAGGAGTTCCCGTTGAGTATGAAGTATCAGTGGCCGACCCTGACCGTTCTGAAGACATTGATTTTGACAATATTTTTGTGTCGGTCGATTATTTGGAGGGAATGGACCAAGTGAACATGTCGTTGGGCCATCAACAGGTTTCGGCAGCTGTAATGGGCAGGGCCCTTACCCAGTCTATGGACTGTAAGACTTGTCATAAAGAAAGGGAAGCTTCGGTCGGCCCAAACTATTTTGATGTTGCCACCAAGTACAAAGATCGCGAAGATGCGCTTGCCTATCTACAAAAGAAAATCACCGAGGGCGGTTCAGGTGTATGGGGCGAAGTGATGATGCCCGCGCACCCAACCATTACCCAAGATGAATCTAGACAGATAGCTTTGTACATAAAATCATTGGCGGGAGACGTTTCTGATGAAAAGTCAATGCCCCCCTCAGGTAGATTTGTGCCCAACCCGACAGAGGGGACCAATGTCATGGTCTTGACCGCCAGTTATACAGATAAGGGCGTGGGCAATGCGCCGCCCTTGACGGGAGTCGCATCGGCATATTTGCAAAGCAGTACGATCACTTTTTCAAAAGACACCAAGAATGAAGGTTTTACTCACGTTAAGTTTGGGGGAATGGACCTTTTGACCATACCTGAAAATGAAGGTTGGTTTGCACTTGATGACATTGATTTGACCGGTGTCAAAAATGTGGAGTTGACAGTACGTTGGCAAGCACCACCGACTGTTGGGCTTCAATTTGAGGTCAGAAAAGATGCCGTAGATGGTCAGCTATTGGGCGTAGGAACCATGCCAGCACCCTTACCGGGGCAGCCTTCAGGATCGTTGGCTGTTCAATTGAACAAAACACTGAATGAAAAAGTGGAGGCCCTATATTTTGTGCATAAACCAATCGAGGGCCAGGACAGGGGAGGTGTACCTATTGCTTTGATGAATGTACATTTCAACTAGTTGTTGCCAAGATTTAGACTTGCCCATTCAGAAAGCTGGTTTTATTGAGGCAATAGGTAAGCGCATTCTCGTCATCATGGCAAAGATGCCCATTTTCATCACTTTGATATATCTTTTGGCCCCCTAATTTCTCAGTGGCTTTTTGTGAGCGAAGGTTGTCTTTGTCGATATAAAACAGCACGTTGTCAAAATAGGTGAAAGCGTGGGCCATCATCAACATTTTGATTGAATGGTTATATGTGCCGCCCCAGTAATTGCGTGATAAAAATGTCCACCCTATTTCTATGGTCGTTTGATCTTTGTCACACAATTTATAACGCGAACTACCGATTATACTTCCCGTATGCTTGTCAGTAATGATCAAGGCGCCTTTAGAATCTATTGCTTCTGCAAAGAATTCTTGAAATACGTCCTTTTTCCAGCGGTCTTTGCATTGGTGCTGTTCCCAGATCAAGGGGTCAATGGCCACTTCATAAAGTTTATCGAAATCTGGGACGGCCAAAGGCCTGATCTTGACCAATTCATTTTCTAAAATGGGTTGAAGGTCGAGCGACACAGGGGTTTTGGTTATAGTCCTTTTGTTTTGATATAAAAATTGCGGTCAATTACAATTTCTGATTGTGGCGAGACGGCATCTTGGTAAAGTTGCCATTCTGTTTTCGGGAAAAGCCATACCTGTCTATCATGAATTTTAACTTTGACCGGCATATCAAATCCTTCAACCACATCAGAATATCTATATTCAAGAGCTTTTCCCTTTATTCGGTACTCTAATACAGGAATCATTGTACTTCTTAAATATTGATTAAAAAAAGCCGACAGGTCTTTTTCTGTTTCCTTGCTCAAAAAATGCTCTATTTGTTGGGTGGTGACGGTTTGGTGATAGAATACCTCGTTCATCTTTCTCAATATTTTTCGCCATTTTTCGTCATCTTCTATCAATTGTCTGAGCGTATGCAAGATGTTGGCCCCTTTGTAGTACATATCGCCCGAACCCCTTCTGTTCAAATTGTACCTGCCGATGATGGGCTGGTCGTTTCGTATATTTTTTCTCGTTCCGATGACATAATCGGCAGCTGCTTCCTTGCCAAAGTGATAATCGAGATACAGGTTTTCTGAATAGGCGGTAAAACCTTCATGCACCCACATATCGGCAATGTCTTTGTAGGTGATACTATTGGCGAACCATTCATGGCCGGCTTCGTGTATGATGATAAAATCGAATTTCAGTCCCCAACCGGTGCCTGATAAATCCGTTCCACGATAACCATTCTGGTATCCATTGCCATAAGTGACCGAGCTTTGGTGCTCCATACCCAAATAGGGTACCTCTACCAATTTAAAACCGTCTTCGTAGAAGGGGTAGGGGCCGAACCAGTGTTCAAAAGCTTCCATCATCATAGGGGCTTGTTTGAACTGTTCTTTGGCTTTTTCAAGGTTGTCGCGCAACACATAATAATCGAAATCGAGTTCGCCTTTCTCGCCTTGGTATTTTTCTCCAAAATGAACATAGTCACCGATATTGACATTGACCCCATAGTTGTTGATGGGGCTGTCGACAAACCAATGATAGGTCTTGGTATCACCATTCTCCTCTACCTTTCTAAGCCTGCCGTTTGAAACATTCATCAAGTTTTTGGGTACGGTCACACTGATGGCCATGCTGTCGACCTCATCGTACATGTGGTCTTTGTTGGGCCACCAGACACTGGCACCGAGCCCTTGGCAAGATGTGGCCACAAAATGGTTGGCGTTGTTGTCTTTTTTCCAAGAAAACCCACCATCCCAAGGGGCATTGAGCGCTTCTCGTGGCTTGCCGGAATAATGAACGACAATTTCGTTGAACGATCCTTTTTTCTGAGGGCCTTCAAGAAGTACGTGATACGCGTTGGTACCTGCTTTTTTATAAGAAAGTGTTTTGCCTTCTTGTATAATCTTTTCGATTTTAAGGGGTGGCTGCAAATCGATTTGCATCACTTTGTTCTCTTCGAGTACCTGGTAGCGTATCGTATTGCTTCCTGAGATGAATTTTTCATCTGGTTTTACCTCAATGTCGAGATGGTAGTAATTCAAATCCCACCACTCGCGTTCTGCCGTAATGCTCCCACGCAAGTATTCATCCCGTGTATATTCCAAATCATCTTGTGCGAAACAAACCGTACCTGCCAATAATAGTATGATGGTAAAAAACTTTCTTGTCATAATCTTCATTTATCTAAAAATACCAGAGGGAAAACCTACCAAATAGATTTGTACTATTGAAGTATTTGAATTGCTAACGACCGATACTGCGGGCAGCGAAGCTGCAAATGCAAGCACTACATTGACAAAAGCTTCAATTCGGCTGATATGGTGCGAAAATTTCACGAAGGAAAATTACCGCAAAAAAGTGACTTTGGCAATCTTGCCATCTATGACCTCGTAAATGGCGACAGCGCCAAAATTTGTGCCATTTGCAGTAATATACTCTTCGTCGATCACCTTGTTGCCCGTCACGATACGGTTTTTGATCTCACAATGAAGGTCGGGGGTATTTTCGAAGAAACGGGCATAGCGCTGCCTCATTTTTTCCTTGCCTTCCAAAAATAGCTCATTGGGAAAGTTGTATAGTTTTACATTATCGGAGTACGTATCCATAAAGCCGTCTATGTCACGTGCATTGTAGGCATTCAATTGTTTTTGTACGATATGACGTGGTGAGACGTCGGCCACAAAGGCCAATCGGTTAGAGCTGCCATTGGTGGCTATTCGGGTGATGTTATTGATCTCTTCCTGAGGAAAATACATAAGCCGTTGCCATTGCACATCGGTTTTTGGATCGAACCTTACGATTGTTTTGCCCGCACCCATAAGAATGGTACCGTCTTTCAGCCAACACATATCTTCTGCCTTGTTGAAAGTGTTCGTAATTACTTTTGTGGCCCCCGAAACCGGATTTAGCGACATAATCTGCCATGAATCGTTCGCTTTGCTGATATAACTGACCAAATCGGAGTTGGGAATCTTATGCAGTGACCGCCCCACGTTCTTCTGATACGTATGGTTCGAACCATCTTTTAGGTTACTGACCACTAGATCCATTCGGCCATCGGTGAGCACCGAAGAGACGATTATATGGTCATTGTACCAAACATGATAGCCTACTTTTAAATCGAGCAGTGCCGTTGAGCTGCCCGTTTTAAGGTCATATTCATACAATCGCTGTAATCCATCCAAATCTAAGCGAATGGCAGAAATAGTTTCTCTGCCCGGAATCTTTAGGGGAGAATATTCACTGCCTGTGGGCGTGTCGGTTATCCATGAAGAAATACTACCTTCTTCAATATCGATTTTGCGAATGTCTGTTTGACCGGCCCTTGTCGATGAAAAAAGTATGGTATCATCATGCAAAAATGAAGGTTGATTGTCGTAGCCTATATTGTTCGACACATTTCTAGGATTTGATAATAACGGCAGTCCGTTTTTCATATCCAGATCAAAAAGAAATACCTCGGTATCGGCTTGCCCATATACGGAAAGGGCGAAAAATGCCCCTATAAAAAAACAAAGGATCTTTTGCATGGCCTACTCAATGAATTTCTTCAAAAGTTCCCTTACCTTTTGGGGGCCTTCAACAAAATATTTCGCTTCGGTTTTTTTGAGCCCCACTTTAATGGTAACGGCCTCTTTTGGTAAATGTTGAAACATGAACTCATCGGTCCAGTCATCCCCAATGGCCAATACAAAGTCATAGGCGTCCCCATTCAAAATCCTTACCGCGGCCCGGCCTTTGTTGACGTTACTGCTCTTGACTTCCATCACCTTGTTGCCAGACAGCACACTGATGTCATCATTGCCGATAAGACTGGTCAATACAGTATTGAGTTCAGAGGCCCTTTTCTCGCCAAAGTCTGGGTCGGTGTTTCTATAATGCCAAGCAAAAGAATACGTTTTTTCTTCTATGAAAGACCCTGGGGTTCTATCTACAAACGATTCGAGTACCGGGCGTATATTTTTCATCCAGTCTTTTTTGACCCGCTCCAATAATTGAAAATCTTCACCTCCTCTTGAGATCCATACCCCATGTTCAACAACCATGTTATATTTTTTCGAAAGGAACCATCTGCCAAAGGTCTCGGTATCTCGGCCACTGATTAAAAATAAGGTTGTGCCGTGTTGCTTTTGGAGTGCATCCAAGATGTTGTACAATTCCTTATCGGGTGAAGCCATTTGAGGGTCTTTGTGAAAATCTGCCAAAGTACCATCGTAATCAAGGAAGAGCAATCGTTTTTTTGCCTTTTTGTACTGTTTTTGAATGTTCTCTACCAAGGCAGGAACCATTTTTTTGGCTACCTGTGCCGGGCTGCTTTCATCTTGTTGCAGTAAGGTGTACATAAACTGGTTTGCCCATACTTCAACATTGTATCGGCTAAGTCTTTTTTGAAGGGCGGCTATACGAAGAGCCTGTTCTTCTTTGGGCATGGTAATGGCCTTTTTCAACGTGTTGGCCTGTTCTTCAAAGTTATTGGGGTTTATGAGCAAGGCCTCATTCATTTCATAGGCCGAACCTGCCATTTCACTTAAGATCAAAACCCCATCCTTATGAGAACGGCAGGCTATATACTCTTTGGCCACAAGGTTCATACCATCTCGAAGCGGGGTCAACCATGCAATATCACAAGTGATATAGAGATCGATCAGGTTTTCAAAGGGAAGCGAACGATAGAAGTACCAAATGGGCGTCCAGTTTATGGTGGCCAGCTCACCATTGATCCTACCGACAAGCTCATCGATTTCTTTCTTCAAAAGCTTGTATTGGGGCACATTGGAGCGCGAGGGTACGGCCAAGATGATCAACCGAACCCTTTCTCTATACTCAGGATATTTGTTCAAGAAATATTCAAAAGCATTGATTCGTTTGGCTATGCCCTTGCTATAATCCAATCGGTCAATCGAAAGAATAAGCTTTGTATCGGGTGTTGAGGCCTTATGGTGATCCAGTTTTTTTTGAAGGTCGCTCTTGTCGCCGTTTGACGTTTTTCTGGTGGCCGCTTCACTAAACTTTTGATAATCGATCCCCATGGGAAACGAATCTACCTTGACCACTCTATTTTCGACATAGATATCGTTGAAACTTACTTCCAGACCCAATAACCTGCGTACTGAGCTCAAAAAGTGGCGTTCATAGTCATACGTATGAAAACCGATGAGATCGGCACCCAATAATCCTTCCAAAACCTCTTCACGCCAAGGCATTGTTCTAAAAATCTCATACGAAGGAAAAGGAATGTGCAGAAAGAACCCTATGGTCGCATTGGGCATTTTTTTTCTTACCATTTGGGGCACGAGCATCAATTGATAGTCATGTACCCAAATGATATCGCCCTCATTTGACCGGGAAACAATGGCATCTGCAAATTTTTGGTTGACCGTTCGATACGATTCCCAAAAATCAAGCTCAAACTCGGTATATTCCAGAAAATAATGAAAGAGCGGCCAAATCGTACGATTACTGAATCCGAAGTAGAAGCCATCAACTTCTTGCTCTGTAATACCGACCGAAACACAGCCTTGCTCGGCAAGTGCCTTGTCGATTTCAATACCCAAATCGTCAGATATATCCTCATCTGTTAGTCCTGACCAGCCAATCCAAAGACTTTCCCCTCCTTGATGTACCGATTTCATTCCTGTGGCCAAACCACCAACACTTGGTATTGCATTGATGGTTCCATTGCTAATTTGCAATTGTACGGGCAGTCTATTTGAGATTATGATAGTTTTAGCCATTAAATGGGTACTTTACCTTGATTTGCATGCTAATTTCTCTAAATTTCGACAAATTGTCGCTTAAAACCAACTAGTACGAATCCTTTTGGGAAGATTTAATCTATGGATAACCTTGATTATGGAATAATAGGTAACTGCCACAGTGCTGCACTGATCTCGAAAACGGGATCAATCGATTGGTGCTGTTTGCCAGAATTTGATTCGGCCTCGGTTTTTGCCAAGTTATTGGATAAGGATATAGGTGGTAGCTTCGAAATTTTGGTAAGCGACGAGTATACCATCCAACAGCGCTACACAACCGACACGGCCATTTTAAAGACCAAGTTTTCAAACGGGGATGATGTTTTTGAAATACATGACTTTATGCCCCGGTACTACAAGCAAAATGGCAAATACCACTCTCCTCCTGAAATCATTCGCTACGTGAGACATATTTCGGGCAAACCGGTCTTTACCATAAAATATGACCCGAAATTGGGCTACGCCCAAAATGAGACCAAAAGCCACATCAAACCTGATTTCATAGCAAGCCTCACCAAAAATGGGAAGTTTGACACCACCTTTCTGTACACTTCTTTTGATAAGAGGAGCGTTATGGAAGGATTGCCCATAATCTTACGGGAAGACGGTTATTTTCTGTTGGCCTATCACGAAAAGATCTTTATGCCATCGACTAGACGAAGCTATCTCGATCTTGAGCGAACCAAGGTATATTGGTTGAACTGGTCTAACAAAACGCCCAATTACAACAAGTATAACGCTCAGATAGCACGAAGTGCGATTACCTTGAAATTGTTGAGCTATGATCGTTCTGGAGCTGTTTTGGCGGCGGCCACCACCTCATTGCCCGAAACGATCGGTGAAGTGCGCAATTGGGATTATCGTTTTTGTTGGATCCGTGATGCCTCAATGGTCATCAAGGTGGTTTCTGAACTTGGGCATGAGAACATGGCCCGTCGTTATCTCAAGTTCATTATCGATATCATTCCACACAAGGGCGAGAAGATGCAAATCATGTACGGTATCAATGGTGAGAAGAGATTGACCGAAGAGACCCTTGAGCATCTCAGCGGCTACATGAATTCAAAACCGGTGCGGGTCGGCAATGCCGCTTATCTTCAAAAACAGAATGATATCTATGGCATTTTGATGGATGTCATCTACCAGCAATTGGAGAAATTCAGCACCGATATTGAAAATGGGGAGGAACTTTGGACGATAACCAAAGGCATAGTCTGGATCGTTAGCCAAACATGGCGAGACCCTGATAAGGGTATTTGGGAATTCCGCACAGAAGACCAGCACTTTACCTTTTCGAAAGTACTATGCTGGACCGCCCTTAACCGTGCCATAAAAGTAGCCCAGATCTTGGGTAAAAAGCACAAGATTGAAAAGTGGAAACACTTAGAGGCGGAAATCTGGAACGATATCTATGACAACGCATGGAATGAGAGGGTAGGGGCCTATACCCAATCGTACGGATCAGATCATTTAGATGCCTCGGTACTGTTGATGGAGGCCTACGGCTGCGTAGATGCCAAAGACGAGCGCTATATCAAAACGGTAAAGGCCATCGAAAGGGAACTCAGTAATGATGGCTTGCTCTATCGTTACAAGAACAGGGATGATTTTGGGTTGCCCTCTTCTTCTTTTACGGTCTGTTCATTCTGGTTTGTGAACAGCTTGTTCAAGATCGGAGAGCGTAAAAAGGCCCAAGAAGTTTTCGAAAGGTTGCTCTCGTACAGTAACCACCTAGGGCTTTTCAGTGAGGATATTGATTTTCGCACCAAACGTTTGTTGGGCAACTTTCCACAAGCATACTCACATTTGGCGCTCATTGAATGTGCCATCAACTTCTCACGCATCGATAGTGAGCAAAAGATTTGGGAGTCGATGAATTAGCGATTTTTTTCAGCGATTGTTTTCGCTACTTCCTCAATCTTTTTGAGAAGCGACCCTAGATGTTCCATGGTCGTAAACGGGTTCATCAGTGTTGTTCTTAGGTAATGAATGCCCTTGAGTCTTGTCTGTACAAGATAGTATTCGCCATCATCCAACAGTTCTTGCCGTATCTCGGCGTTCAATTCATTCAATTCTTTTTTTGAACGATTCCCTTGCCAATATCTAAAACAGAGAATGTTCGAGCTGGGCTCGATGGCCAACTCAAAATGGGGATGCTCTTTGACCAAATCGGCAAACGAACGGGCCAAATCATATTGTCTGGTCACAAACTCATCGAACAGTCTTTCCCCATAAAATTTCAAGAGCACGTACCAGTGCAGGCTCATCATGGTCTTCGTGCATTCAAAGGTCTTTTTGCCACTATTGAACCATTCGTCCTCATCAGAATCATTCAGTAGATAGTCCGCTTTTTGGCTAAAGGTATGCTGCGCGTGCTTTTTGTTCTTGAACAACAACGCGGTGGTAATAGTGGGCATGAGCATCATCTTATGCCCATCGATCACCACAGAGTCTGCTTTTTCGATTCCGCTTACCAAGTGCCGGTACTTTTTGGCATAAATGGCCGCTCCGCCATGGGCGCCATCTACATGAAACCAAAGATTCTTTTTTACGGCAAATTCAGCTATTGCCTCTAAATCATCATGTGCGCCCGTAGCGGTCGAAGGGGCAGAGCCGACAATGGCAAATACCTTGATGCCATTTGCCGATGCCTTTACAAAATGTTCGTCCAACGTTGAAACATCCATTGAAAAGGTATCGCTTGCAGGTATCTTGATGATTCCTTTTTTTCCCAACCCCATGATCTTTGCCGCCCGGTCGATGCAATAATGCGCCTCTTCACAGACCATTATGCCCAATGGTTCTGTATGGCCCTCATTCCAGATATCGTGTGCTACTTTTGCCTTTCTGGCCGAAAGCAGTGCCGTGAGATTGGCCAGGGTGCCACCAGAGGTCAGAAATCCGCCAGCACTTTCCTTAAAGCCGATCTGTTCACAGATTTTATCGGTGACGACCCTTTCTATGGCTGAGGGAGACATACCCATTTCATAAACGGCCATACCGTTGTTGAGCATTGAAGACACCATACCGGTCAATGCCGTGAGAGGGGCGGTGGCAGCCACTTGATGGCCCACATATTTTGGGTGATGGGTATGCACCGTTCGATTCAATACTTCCTGAAAAAAATCTTCCTTGTTCCCATTTTCCAAAAAATCTTCCCAAAAATACAGTTCTTCCTCAGGTAGGTTCCAATTGATGGGCTTTCCTTTTTGCTGAAGGCAACGCGCTAAGTGTTCGGCCAACATATCGATAAGCCTATGGCCATTTTGTCGATATTCTGGGAGGTCGAAAACCCGATTCAAATAACTGTTATCCATTCCTCTAATTTAACTCTCTGGGCCAACCTTACAAAACCCAAGGCCAAAACAAAATCTGACCTTGTCGAAAATCAGTTCGAATGGTATGACATTGCTCATGAAACACATACCCTTCATTGATTACATTTGCCTGAATCGTAAATCAATAAAAAAATGAGAACTAAGTATGTACTACTGATTTTCATGTCAGTTGTTTTTTTCTGGGGTTGCCAAGAAAAGGCGGTTGAAAACAAAGAGGGGTCCGTAAAAGCCGAGCCCTTTGAGCATGTGGTGGAACAGTTTGCTGACCTTCGTATTCTACGCTATCAAATATCTGGCTTTGAACAACTTACCTTAAAAGAGAAAAAATTGGTCTATTATCTTACCCAAGCTGGTCTGGCCGGTAGAGACATTATGTGGGACCAAAACTATCGCCATAATCTGCAAATACGGGATGCCTTAGAAAATGTCTATGTTTCCTTTAAGGGAGATAAGGCTACCGAAGATTGGAAGGCTTTTGAGACCTATTTGAAGAGGGTATGGTTCTCAAACGGCATTCACCATCATTATTCCAATGACAAGATCAAGCCTGGTTTTTCGGCGGAGTATTTGAATTTTTTGTTGAAAGAGACGGATACCGAATTGACGGGGGAGCCCTTTGAGGTCATTTTCAACGATGCCGACAATAAAAAAGTGAACAAAAAGAAGGGGGTTGACAATGTTGCCGAATCAGCGGTCAATTTTTATGGCCCATCGGTGACCGATGCCGATGTTACCGCTTTTTATGAAACGATGGACAAGGGGCCCGAAGGAAGACCCATTGAAATCGGACTGAACACAAAATTGATGCGCGAAGATGGAAAATTGGTGGAAAAGGTATGGAAATCTGGCGGTATGTACGGTGAGGCCATAGATGAGATGATCAAATGGTTGGAGAAAGCAAAAGAAGTTGCCGAAAATGAGCAGCAGGCCAAAACACTGCAATTGCTGATCGACTATTACACCACCGGCGATTTGAACACTTGGGACGAATATGCGATCGCTTGGGTCAATTCTACAGAGGGCAATATTGACTGGATCACCGGCTTTGTCGAAGTGTACAACGACCCAAAAGGCTATAAGGGTTCTTATGAGACCATTGTGCAGTTGAAAGATTTTGAAATGTCAAAACAAATGGCGGTTTTATCAGAAAACGCCCAGTGGTTCGAAGACAATTCTCCTTTGATGGAAGAGCATAAAAAGGATAATGTCGTGGGCATTTCGTATAAAACGATCAATGTGGCCGGAGAAGCGGGTGATGCATCACCCAGTACACCCATTGGGGTGAATTTGCCCAACAACAATTGGATTCGCCAAGAACACGGCAGCAAATCTGTTTCTTTGGGGAATATCATCGGTGCCTATAACAATGCCGGGGGCAGCGGACGGTTGAAGGAGTTTGCCCATGATCAGGAAGAGATCGCTTTAGAGGAGGAATATGGAAAGCTGGCCGATAAATTGCACACTGCCCTACATGAGGTGGTGGGCCATGCCTCAGGTCAGATCAACCCAGGGGTCGGTCAACCCAAGGAAACCTTGAAGAACTATGCCTCGACCATGGAAGAGGGTAGGGCAGACCTTGTAGGGCTCTATTTTTCGATGGATCCCAAAATGCAAGAGCTTGGCTTGGTAGATGATTGGGAAAAATTGGGCAAGGCGGCCTATGACGGCTATATAAGAAATGGCCTGATGACCCAATTGATACGTATTGAACTCGGTGATGATATTGAAGAAGACCATATGGTGAATCGTCAATGGGTCTCTGCCTGGGCTTTTGAAAAGGGCAAGGCAGACAATGTTATCGAAAAGGTCGAGCGTGACGGTAAGAGCTATTACAATATCAATGATTATGCAAGGTTACGTGAACTTTTTGGGGAGTTGCTGAAGGAGTCACAGCGCATCAAATCTGAGGGGGATTTTAAAGCGGCGCAAGATCTGGTCGAAGGCTATGGGGTAAAGGTCGATCAAGAGTTGCACAAAGAAGTATTAAAGCGAAATGAAAGGTTCAAGAGTGCCCCCTATAGCGGTTTTGTCAATCCTGTTTTAGTGCCCGAAACCGATGAATCTGGCGAGATCATTGACATAAAGGTAACCCAGCCAACCAGTTTTGAAGCACAGATGTTGGATTACT
Organism: Muricauda sp. SCSIO 65647; assembly: GCF_021534965.1. Lineage (NCBI taxonomy): Bacteria > Pseudomonadati > Bacteroidota > Flavobacteriia > Flavobacteriales > Flavobacteriaceae > Allomuricauda > Allomuricauda sp. SCSIO 65647. The sequence goes on along the minus strand of NZ_CP091037.1, from coordinate 127,253 downwards.
CAAAACGATTCGGATACCTCTAGGCCAAGACGACCAATAAAAAAACCGTCCTGATAGGATTATCAGGACGGTCATCATCTAAGATGATCATTTGAATTAGTCGAAGGTATAACCGTTATCGGCAGCTACTTTCTCCGCGATTTGGGTTCGGAGTGCCACAACATTGGGTTGGTTCGTGTATTTGGTAAATCGCTTCAGCCCCATGAGCATCATACGTTGCTCATCACCTTCGGCGAAAGAGACAATGGCCTCTTTGCCTTTCTGTACAATGATATCGGTTGCCCGGTATAGGTACAGTTTGGCCATGGCGATCTGTGCGGCCTGGGCATCTTCACCAAAGCGCTTCGCATTCTTTTCGGTTCGAAGTACCGCCGATTCCGCCAAATAGACCTGTATGAGTATATCTGAGGCGGCCATCAACAATTGCTGGTGCTTCTCAAGCTCTGTGCCGAATTTTTGCACAGCACTGCCCGCTATCATCAGAAACGTCTTTTTTAGACGCTTGATCAAGTCTTTTTCTTCTGCGAACAATTCTGAGAAATCAGGTGTATCAAATGAAGGGATTCCCATCAATTCTTCACCTACCGCAGTAGCGGGCCCCAGTAAATCCACATGGCCTCGCATGGCTTTTTTGACCAACATGCCCACCGACAACATTCGGTTGATCTCATTGGTGCCCTCGTAGATTCGAGAGATTCGCGCATCACGCCAGGCTGATTCCATAGGGGTGTCTGCACTAAAGCCCATGCCCCCAAAGATCTGTATGCCTTCATCAGTGGTGTGCTGTACATGTTCGGAGACCGCCACTTTCAAGATGGAACATTCAATAGCGTATTCTTCGACCCCTTTTAACTCTGCCTCTTGATGGCTGTTGCCATCGGCCATTCTCATGGCAACCCGGTCTTCAATATTTTTGGCCGCCCTGTAACATGCCGATTCATCAACATAGACATTGGTGGCCATGTCGGCCAGTTTTGCCTTGATGGCCCCAAAATTTATAATGGGCGTCTTGAACTGTATTCTCTCATTGGCGTACTTAGTGGCCTCGTTGATGACCCTACGCTGTGCTTCCAAGCAGGCCGCTGCCAGTTTGATCCTGCCCACATTTAGGGCATTCATGGCAATCTTGAAGCCATTGCCTCGCTCAGATAGCATATTCTCAACGGGAACCTTGGTCTCGCTGAAGAAGACCTGACGGGTAGAAGAGGAGTGGATGCCCAACTTTTTTTCTTCATCGCCCAATGAGATTCCATTTTTGGGGTCATTTTCCACAATGAAGCCCGTAATGTTCTTATCGTCCTCAATTCGTGCGAACACGATGAACAGGTTGCAGAATCCTGCATTTGAAATCCACATTTTTTGTCCGGTGATACTGTAATATTTCCCATCATCGGAGAGAACAGCCTTGGTTTTTCCAGAATTGGCATCAGAGCCCGCACCAGGTTCTGTCAGACAGTAAGCGCCAAACCACTCACCCGAGGCCAATTTTGGCACATATTTCTTTTTCTGTTCTTCGGTACCATAGAGTGTTATGGGCAGGGTGCCGATACCCGTATGTGCCCCAAAAGCGGTACTGTACGAGCCTGTGGCCCCTGAGATATAGTCACAGACCAACATGGTCGAAACAAAGCCCATGCCCATGCCGCCGTAAGCTTCGGGCACGGCAATGCTCAAAAGGCCGAGCTCCCCGGCCTTGCGCATGCACGCTTCGGTGTATGCATAGTCTTTTTGCTCAAAACGTTCCCAATGTGCCCAAAGTTCCCTATCGACAAACTCTTTGGTGCTTTCACGCATCATTTTTTGTTCTTCGGAAAGGTCTTCGAGTGTGAACACGTCCTCACAATCGGTTTCCTTGACAATGAACTGTCCACCCCGAAGAATTTCTTTGTTCTGTACTTCTGTCATAACAATATTTTTTAATTTAAAAATTCATAAATACCCGCGGCACCCTGGCCGGTACCGACACACATGGTCACCATACCGTATTTTCCTTTCATATTCCGTTTTCGCATCTCATCAAAAAGCTGAACCGACAATTTCGCACCGGTACAACCCAGTGGATGGCCCAAGGCAATGGCACCCCCGTTCACATTGACGATGTCTTGGTTCAGGCCCAACTCACGTATGACCGCCAGCGATTGGGAGGCAAATGCCTCGTTCAATTCAATAAGCTCGATATCATCTTGCTTCAAATCACCTTGCCTCAGGGCCTTTGGAATGGCTTTCACCGGACCAATGCCCATGATACGGGGCTCTACACCTGCCGCGGCATAATTGACCAATCGGGCTATGGGTTCTAGATTGAGTTCTTTGACCATTTCTTCACTCATTACCATCACAAAGGCGGCCCCATCGCTCATCTGCGAAGAGTTGCCTGCGGTCACGCTTCCATTGGCCGCGAACACCGGTCTCAATTTTGCCAAAACGTCAAGCGAAGTATCTGCCCTGGGCCCCTCATCTTTATTGACCGTATAGGTGTCGGTATCTTTTTTACCATTGGCATTCACGAAGGTGTGCTCGACTTCAATGGGCACGATCTGGTCTTGAAAACGATTCTCTTTTTGGGCCTTCAACGCTTTCATATGGGAGTTATAGGCAAACTCGTCTTGGTCTTTGCGCGATATGTTGAACTGTTCGGCCACGGCCTCAGCAGTTAGGCCCATGCCCCAATAATAGTCTTCATTGCCCTCTTTGGCCACTGAATAATCGGGTACGGGCTTGTACCCTCCCATGGGAATATAACTCATGCTCTCGGCCCCACCGGCAATGATGCAATCGGCCATCCCAGATTGAATCTTGGCCGTTGCGATACCTATGGTCTCCAAACCTGAGGCGCAGTAGCGGTTTACCGTTACCCCGGGCACGTCTTCGATGTTCAGGCCCATAAGTGAGATCAGTCGCCCCATATTGAGCCCTTGCTCCGCTTCGGGCATGGCATTGCCCACAATAACATCATCGATTCTTTTTTTATCAAGATCGGGCAGTTCTTTCATCATATGTTCGATGGTCTCGGCGGCCAGTTCATCTGGCCTTTTGAAACGGAACAATCCCCTTGGGGCCTTGCCCACAGCGGTTCGGTATGCTTTTACGATATATGCGGTCTTCATTTTTATCTAGATTGTTAGATCATTGGGTTTTTAGATCGTTGGAGTGCTAAAAATCGGAACATCCAACAATCGAATACATCTAATTTCTTAAAGGTTTTCCTGTCTTTAACATATGTTGGATTCGCTCCAAGGTTTTTCGCTCGGTACAGAGTGACAAGAAGGCCTCTCTTTCCAAATCCAATAGATACTGTTCTGAAACGTAACTGGCTTCCGAAAGGTCTCCACCTGCCATGACATAGGCCAGTTTGTTGGCGATTTTCTTATCGTGTTCTGAAATATAATGACCGGCTTCCATAGAATCCGTTCCTACCAAGAACATGCCCAAGGCCTGTTTGCCGAGCACTTTTACATCTTTTCTGGAGACGGGCTTTGTGTACCCTTGCTCGGCCATCAGCTTGGCATAGGCTTTGGCCGTGGCGATCTGTCGGTCTTTATTGACCACAACGATGTCCTTTCCTTTTTGCAGGATGCCCAGATCATAGGCTTCATGGGCCGAGGTCGATACCTTCGCCATACCGATGGTCAAAAAGTACTCTTGCAACACGTTCAGCTCAACATCGTTTTTTCTAAAAGTATCAGAGGCCCTCAAGGTCATTTCCTTTGAACCTCCACCACCGGGAATTACGCCCACACCGAACTCGACAAGACCGATATAGGTCTCTGAGGCGGCGACCACCTTGTCGGCATGCAGGGTCAGTTCACAACCCCCGCCCAAGGTCATGCCATGGGGTGCGGCCACCGTGGGTATCGACGAATAACGCATGCGCATCATACTGTCTTGGAACATTTTTACTGACCAAGCCAGTTCATCATACTCTTGCTCAACGGCCATCATAAAGATCATGCCGATATTGGCACCTACTGAAAAATTGGCCGCTTGGTTGCCCACCACCAGACCTTGAAAGTCTTTTTCTGCGATGTCAATGGCTTTGTTGAGTCCGGCCAACACATCGGATCCAATGGTGTTCATTTTTGATTGGAACTCAACGTTCAAAATACCATCGCCCAAATCTTCAACGATGACCCCGGGGTTTTTGAAGACCTCATTGGTCTTTCTGATGTTATCCAATATGATAAAGGCATCTTGACCGGGTACCTTTTTCATTTTCTTTGAAGGAATGTCGTAGCAATAGGTGGCCCCGTCTTTTACGGAATAGAACGAGTCGATACCGGAAGCCTTCATCTCGTTTACCCATGCGGCCGCTTCTTGGCCTTCTGCCTCGATAAACCCTAAGCCTTTTTCCAATCCGACGGCATCCCAAATTTGAAAGGGGCCATGTTCCCAACCGAAACCTGCCTTCATGGCATCGTCGATTTTATAGAGCTCATCGGTGATTTCAGGAATTCTGTGCGATACATAGGCAAACAACTGGCCCAAACTCTTACGGTAAAACGCACCGGCCTTGTCTTTGCCATCGACCAGAATAGAAAAGCGTTCGATTACCTTATCGATGGACTTTGTCAGTTCGAGGGTGGCGAACTTGGCACTCTTTTTTGAGCGATAGTCCATCGTATCGAGGTCAAGGGTCAAAATCTCGCTTTTGCCCTTATCATCTTTTACTTTTTTATAGAACCCTTGTCCGGTTTTGCTGCCCAGCCATTTGTTCTCGACCATGGTCTGTATGAAATCGGGCAACTTGAACAGTTCATGGCGCTCATCATCGGTGCAGTTCTCATGAATACCGTTGGCAACATGTACCAAGGTGTCAAGGCCCACCACATCGACCGTTCTAAAGGTGGCTGATTTTGGCCGACCTATCACGGGCCCCGTCAATTTATCGACTTCTTCAACGGTCATTCCCAAATCTTTTACAGCATGAAAAAGACTTTGGATGCTGAAAATACCGATTCGGTTTCCGATAAAGGCGGGCGTGTCTTTGGCCACCACCGAGGTTTTTCCCAAAAATTGCTCTCCATAGCCATTTAGAAAATCCAATACCTCTTGTGAAGTCTTGGGGCCGGGTATGATTTCAAAGAGTTTTAGGTAACGCGCAGGGTTGAAGAAATGCGTTCCACAGAAATGCTCTTGAAAATCGTCGCTACGCCCTTCGCTCATGAACTTGATGGGGATGCCCGAGGTGTTCGAAGTGATCAAGGTGCCCGGTGTACGATGTTTCTCAAGGTTTTCAAAAACCTGTTTCTTTATATCTAACCGTTCAATGACCACTTCAATGATCCAGTCAACATCTTTGACCTTGGCTATGTCATCATCAAGGTTGCCAGTGGTTATTCTATTGGCAAATTTCTTATGATAAATAGGGGAAGGCTTTGATTTCAGGGCCTTTTGAAGCGATTCGTTGACCAATCGGTTGCGAACCGACCTGTCTTCTAAAGTGAGTCCCTTGGCCTTTTCTTTTTCATTGGGTTCACGGGGAACGATATCGAGCAGCAGTACCTCGACCCCAATATTGGCGAAGTGACAGGCTATGCCACTTCCCATTATTCCAGAGCCAATGACCGCCACTTTATTGATATGTCTTTTCATGGATTCGAAATGGGTTTAGTTCGTTGTTGTTCTGTTATATATTTTTTTGTCTGAAATCAATTTGTTGATGGCCTCCATGGTCTTGAAAAAACCTTGAATATCTTCTTCGGCAGCATGTTCCCTGACCACATCATTGAACTGGAGCACCACATCTTTGGAGTCTTTTCGTTTTTCGAGACCCAAGGCCGTCAGGTGGATCAATACCCCACGCCCGTCATTCGGATTCGGCCTTCGTTCGATATAGCCCCTTTCTTCGATACTTTTCAATATTCGTGACAGACTGGTGGCCTCCATCCCCATTTTGGGCCCCAGTGCGGTACTTGGGGTGCCTTTTTTGGGATCGATGCTCAATAAGGTAAAGCCGATCGCCATGGTCAGGCCATAATGCCTGGCCTCTTCATTGTACATTTTGGTGACCGCCTGCCAAGTAGCACGTAGGGCATGGTCGATTGTCAGTTCTTTCATGTTGCTTGATTGGTCACCAAAGATATAAAAATTTATTATGCATGCATAATAAATTTTGGTGAGACAACATGAAGTTGTTATGAGGTCAAGAAAAGTTTTTAACGAAGATCAACGCCCATAGATGTTGTTGTACAGGTGAATGTATTTTTCTTTGACGATCTTTCGGCGAAGTTTCATGGTTGGGGTAAGGTGGCCGTCATCGACCGTCCAAGCATCTGGGGTCAGGCGAAACTGTTTTACCTTTTCCCACTTGGCAAAATCTTCATTGGCCAGATCGACCTCTTCTTGAATACGGGCAATGACTTTTTCGTTGTGTACCATGTCAGAATTTTCAGGGATGGTAACATCATGCCTTTTTGCCCACTCTTCTACAAAGGCGAAGTTGGGCTGGATCAATGCAGCGGGCATTTTTTCACCTTCTCCGACCACCATGATCTGCTCTATAAAACGCGATTGCTTGAATCGGTTTTCCAACAGCTGGGGCGCCACGTATTTTCCGCCAGAGGTCTTGAACATTTCCTTTTTGCGGTCGGTGATCCTCAAAAAGCCATCAGCATCGATTTCACCGATATCTCCGGTATGGAAATAACCGTTTTTCAATACCTCGGCCGTTTTTTCAGGGTCTTTGTAGTAGCCCATCAAGATATTGGGACCTTTGCACAGTATTTCACCGTCATCAGCGATCTTCACCTCAACGCCATCGATAATGCGTCCCACCGTACCGATTTTCCAGCCACTGTCACGTTGGTCGTTGACCGAGATCACGGGCGAGGTCTCGGTCAGCCCATAACCTTCCATCACGGGCATACCCGCTGCAGCGAATACGCGGGCCAAACGGGCCTGAAGGGCTGCGCTGCCCGATACCATGATTTCGATATTGCCGCCCAACGCTTCCTGCCATTTGCTAAAAATGAGCTTTCGGGCCAGGTTCAAACGTTTTTCATACCACCAGCCATTTTTTCCGTAAGGCTCGTATTTCAGTCCCAATTCCACGGCCCAGAAGAACAATTTCTTCTTGATTCCCGTTAATTCGGCTCCCTTGGCGATGATGGCATCGTATACTTTTTCCAACAATCGAGGTACCACGGTCATCACGTTGGGTTTTACCTCTTTGACATTGTCGGCGATTTTGTCGAGCCCTTCCCCAAAATAGACCTGAATGCCGCAGTATTGGTAGAGATACAAGATCATGCGCTCAAAAATGTGGCAGGCGGGCAAAAAGCTCAAAGCGGTCGCCCCATCACTTAAGGGTACCCTTTTTTCGCTTGAGATGACATTCGAAACGATGTTGTCATGCGAGAGCATCACACCCTTTGGCTTGCCAGTGGTGCCTGAAGTATAGATCAGGGTAGCAAGGTCTTCGGGTTTGACGGCCGCCATTCGTTCTTCAACTTCTTTTTGATTTGAAGTATCCTTGCCCTTCTCCAGTACCTCAGACCAGTGGTTGCAGTTCGAAAGTTGGTCAAACGAAAACACATCTTTCAATTTCTTCAATCGGCCACTGATCGCCAGTACTTTTTCCAATACCTCACCACAAGAGACAAAACAGTATTTGGCCTCTGAATGGTTCAATACGTATTCATAATCTTCTTCTGAGATGGTCGGATAGATAGGTACTGTTTGCGCTCCCGTCTGTAGGGCACCGATATCCATGATGTTCCATTCGGTACGGTTGGTCATCGAGATGATGGCGATCTTGTCGTTCGCCTTGACGCCCATTCGTATCAACCCACGACTGATGGCATTGGCCTTATCGATATATTCTTGGGTCGAAGTGGGCACCCATGTACCCTGGTACTTTGTCAGGAAGGCCTTTTCGAGATTGTATTTTTCTTTTTGGTAGTATGGAAAGTCAAAGAGTCTGGTAACCGAATGCATAGCAAGTTTCTGTATAGAAATTGCAAAATAGGGAATTTATTTTTTAGTCGGCAGTTGGTAGTTGGTAGTCGGTAGTCGGTAGTCGGTAGTTGGTGGTGGTTTGGATCGCCCTGTCGTGTTTTGAATTCTATAGATGGCGTTTCATCCCTTCATGGGAAGCCTTGAAACCTAAGCCTTCATAGAATTTTCTGGCCTGAGGGCGCTGTTTGTCAGTGGTCAACTGTACGACATGTGCCCCTTTTTCCCTTGCACGGTTTATGGCCCATTCAAAAAGCTTTTTCCCTAGGCCTTGTCCGCGTTGGCTTTCATGGATTCGTACCTGCTCGATTTGGGCACGTATACCACCCTGATAGGTCAAATATTGGAGGAATGAAAGTTGCAATGTGCCCACCACCTTTCCTAATTCATCATCGATAACCACCAATTCGTGGTTGGGGTCTGCATCGATTTTTTCAAAAGCCCTTAGATACGCTTCAGGCAACGGATCTTTGAATTGTTCGCGTTGGCTACCGAGCACATCATTGGCCAGCATTTCAATGATTGCGGTAAGATCGGTTTTTGTGGCTTTTCTTATTTTCATTCTTTAGTAATTCAGTGAGCAGTGATTCAGTAGGCAGTAGTCGGTAGTTAGTAGTCGGTAGTCGGTTGGCAGTACTTCAGTGAGCAGCATGCAGAGGGCAGTATGCCGTGAGTAGTAACCGCCAGGCGCTGGACGCTAAAAGTTGGCTGTTAGACTTCAGATGACAGAAGTTGGCTATTGGCCATTCACCATTCACCCTTAACTACTAACTAACACTCCTTCACCCAACACCGTGCATCACACATCGAACATCATGCATCAAACACCAATCACCCTTAACCTTACACTATTAACTACTAACTATTAACTAGCAACCATCAACCATTAACCTTTTTAACCCATTCGCGTGCATTGACAAAAGCCTGCAGCCAAGGTGAAACTTCATCATTCCTGTCTTTTGGATAGTGTGCCCAGTTCCATGGAAAAATACTGCGTTCGATGTGGGGCATCGTTACCAAATGACGGCCTGTTTTGTCGCAGAGCATGGCCACGTTATAATCACTACCGTTGGGATTTGCCGGATATCCCTCATACCCATATTTTGCCACGATGTCGTAATTTTCCTCTGAAAGCGGCAAACTGAATTTGCCCTCGCCATTTGAAATCCACACCCCTAGGGTGCTGCCCGCCAAACTGGATAGCATCACGGAGTTGTTCTCATGTATTTTCACCGAAGTGAAATGGCTCTCGTGCTTTCCGGAATCGTTATAGGTCATCTTGCCATGTTCTTCGCCGTGCTCGGCATTGATCAGATCGAGTTCCATGAACAATTGGCAACCGTTGCAGATGCCCACTGAGAGCGTATCGGGGCGGGCAAAGAAATCCATGATGGCCTTGTTGGCCTTTTCGTTGTACTTGATGGCACCGGCCCAGCCTTTGGCACTGCCCAGCACATCTGAATTTGAGAAGCCTCCCACGGCCCCCAGAAATTGGATGTCTTTCAAATCTTCACGGCCCGAGATCAAGTCGGTCATGTGCACATCTTTCACATCAAAACCGGCCAAATACATGGCGTTCGCCATTTCGCGTTCTGAGTTGCTGCCTTTTTCACGCAGAATGGCGGCCTTGGGCTTCCTGATACGATTTTGCACGGCAGAATCACTCGACGTCGTGACCGAAGGGAATTCATACCGAAGCGGCTGCTGCTTATAATTCTCATAACGTGTCTTTGCCAGACCCTTGGCGGTCTGTTGGTCATCCAACAGGTAAGAGGTCTTGAACCAGGTATCACGCAATGAAGCGATGTTCAAGCCGATCTCTATGCCTTGGTTCTTGATGGTTAAGGTTCCTTCGGCAGTCTGACTACCGATTTTCATCACATTGATTCCCTGTGATACCAATCGCTCCCTGACCTGTTCATCTCCCTGAAAAACAATGCCGCTATTTTCAGCGAACAGCAGTTTGAGGGTATCTGCCTCGCCCAATGCCGATAGGTCAAGTGCTGCCCCAAGGTCATTGTCGGCAAAGCAGATTTCCAATAGCGTGGTGACCAATCCGCCCGAGGCGACATCATGGCCCGCTACAATGCTGCCCGTTTTGATCTCTTGTTGCAAGGCATTGAAGGCCTTTTTAAAATAGGCCGCATCGGTAACGGTCGGGGCCTCGTTGCCGACGGAATTCAAAATCTGGTTGAACGATGAGCCGCCCAGTTTGTACCCGTCTTTTGATAGGTTGATATAGTAAATATCGCCACCGTCTTTCTGCAAAACGGGCTCGACCACCTTTTTCAGGTCACTGCAATGCCCGGCCGCTGAAATGATGACCGTACCGGGCGCAATAACTTCTTGGTCTTTGTATTTCTGCTTCATGCTGAGCGAGTCTTTGCCCGTGGGGATGTTGATGCCCAGTGCAATGGCAAAATCGGAACAGGCCTGCACCGCTTCGTACAGACGGGCATCTTCCCCGGCATTTCGGCAAGGCCACATCCAGTTGGCTGAAAGGGAGATCGATTTCAATCCCTCTTTTATGGGTGCCCAGACGATATTGGTCAAGGCCTCAGCGATGCTGTTGCGGCTACCGGCCACAGGGTCTATCAGGCCCGAGATGGGTGAGTGCCCGATACTGGTCGCCAGTCCGTCAACACCCTTAAAATCGAGTGCCATGACCCCTACATTGTTCAAGGGCAATTGCAGCGGACCTGCACATTGTTGCTTGGCCACGCGCCCGCCCACACAGCGGTCCACTTTATTGGTCAGCCAGTCTTTACAGGCTACCGCCTCCAATTGCAATACCTGCTCGAGGTAGTCGTGAAATTTTTCTAGGGAATATTCCGCTTGCCCATACTGTGTGTCGAGCTTCGAATCTTCCATGACGGTCTCGGGCGAACTGCCGAAAAGGGCCGATAGTTCGAGGTCCATCGGTTTTTCGTTGGTCGTTGCCGATTCAAAGGTAAAACGGTGATTACCCGTCACATCGCCCACCTGGTACATGGGCGAGCGTTCACGTTCGGCAATACGCTGCAAAAGGGCCATATCTTTATCGCCGATGACGAGGCCCATGCGCTCTTGGCTTTCGTTGCCGATGATTTCTTTGGCGGATAGGGTCGGGTCACCAATGGGCAGCTTGTCCAAATCGATATTGCCGCCCGTTTCCTCAACGAGTTCAGAGAGGCAGTTCAGATGTCCGCCCGCCCCATGGTCGTGGATGCTCACAATGGGATTCTCTTCACTTTCTACCAGTCCGCGGATGGCATTCGCCGCCCGTTTCTGCATTTCGGGATTGCTACGCTGTACGGCGTTCAGCTCGATGGCGGACTCAAACTCGCCCGTATCGGCACTGGAGACGGCGGCCCCGCCCATACCGATGCGGTAGTTGTCACCGCCCAAGATTACAATCTTATCGCCTTTTTGGGGCGTATCTTTCAAGGCCTGCTCGGCCTTGCCGTAACCGATGCCCCCCGCCAGCATGATGACTTTGTCGTAACCAAGCCGAGCTTGCCCTTCGACCATGCTCAGGGCTTCTTTAGATTTCTCACCTACGCCTGCCTTGCCGTCAGGCAAGTTCGAAATGACCTTTTCGGTATGTTCAAAGGTCAACACCGATCCTGCGATCAAGGGTTGTCCGAACTTATTGCCAAAGTCAGAGGCCCCATTCGAGGCTTTGATTAGGATGTCCATCGGGGTTTGGTACAGCCACTCGCGCTCAGGGAAGGCCTTTTCCCATGGGCGATCTTCTTCCAATCGTGAGTATGAGGTCATGTACACCGCGGTACCCGCCAAGGGCAACGCTCCTTTGCCGCCCGCCAAACGATCACGTATTTCACCCCCCGAACCGGTTGCGGCCCCATTGAAGGGCTCCACCGTGGTGGGGAAGTTGTGCGTTTCGGCTTTTAACGAGAGCACGGACTCGAATGCTTCTTCCCTGTAAAAATCGGGGACATCGGCCCGTTGTGGGGCAAACTGTACCACTTTGGGACCTTTTACAAAGGCCACATTGTCTTTATAGGCCGAGACGATATCGTTGGGATGGGTCGCCGAAGTCTTCTTGATGAGCTTAAAGAGCGAGCTGGGCATCTCTTGCCCGTCGATGACAAAGGTGCCGTTAAAGATCTTGTGGCGACAGTGCTCGGAGTTTACCTGACTGAAACCGAACACTTCCGAGTCGGTCAGTTTACGGCCCAACTGTGTGGAAAGCCGTTCCAAATAGTCGATCTCATCATCGCTGAGGGCGAGGCCCTCTTGTCGGTCGTAGGCGGCGATATCGTCGATTTCGCGTACTTCTTCGGGAGTAATGGCAATGTCAAAAAGGTCTTGGCCGAGCCGTTCATATTTTTGAAAGAGCATAGGGTCATAATCGGTAAAATCTTCAGGGACGAACGTGAACGCCTCTATTCGTATGATCCCTTTAATCCCCATGTTCTGGGTAATTTCAGTGGCGTTGGTACTCCAGGGGGTGACCATGGCGGCACGCGGACCAACAAAAAAGGCGTCAAGAGACGCCGCGTTGATCTGGGGTCGGTTGCCGAACAACCACACTAATTTTTGAATGTCTTCTGGGGTCAGGTCGTGTTGGGTTTGCAGGGCATAGACATTGTTCGCTGCATCGCCAAAGAAATGAATCATATCAGCCTTTCTGTTGAACGGTTCAAGAAAGTGCAAATTTACGGTTTTTGCACCGATTTAAAAGTCGCCGATGGGGGAGTTGTCAACGGCGGTTGTTGATATATTCAATCTACAGGGTCGAGGGACCTGTTTACTGTTGTGCTTCGCTGGCTTCGATGACTTCTTCCTCGACTGGGAAATAGTTCTTCGTATTCTCTTCGATCGTTTTCTTGAGATTGGCAAGATTCGTTTCTTCCTGTGCTTTGAAGCCCCTTCCCATAAAGGCCATCATCGATTTGGCGAACATGCCATTGCCCCAGGCAGTGGAACGTGAACTGATTTTTGTCTTGCCCTCAACGGCGGTCATCGCCATTCTATAGTGCATGTTCATAAAGTCGTTCTCGTAGGTCATCGCTATGGATTCGTTCGGTACAATGTCGGTGATCGTTTCGCGTATCACCATCTGCTCTCCGTCGGCTACAAAATGTACGTTGGCTACCGCGCCCACCGTACCGGGGGTGCCACTGAGATGTTCAATTTTTTGGAATCCAGGTAGCCATGCCGCCAATTTCTCCTCATCTTGGGTCACTGCCCAAGATTCGGCCAAGGGTTTGTCGACCGTTATCTCAGCGTCATAAGACACTTCGGGTTTGAGGAGTCCGATGAGTAGAAATACAATAAACAAGAGAACAATAATGCCGAGGGTGTACTTTAGATATCTCATAGGTCCGTTATTTTAATACTATTCTTGTCATTACCAGTTTCGCAGCGCCTTGCCGTGTTCGAGATACTCTTTTAGCGAGATATGGATCAGATACTCCCAACCACCCACAAAGTTTTCCCTTTTGAAGTCAGGATTCGTAAAGGTTTCAAGGCCTTCGTGTGTCAGCGTTACCTTGGTCTTTTCACCAAGTGAAGATAGTTCAAAGGTCACAAACGACAGTCCCTCATAGCCTTCGTAGGTCCACGAGTACTTGAGCTTTTTCTGGGGAATGACCTCCAACACCTCGCATCGATGCACATAGCGCTTGTCTTCTTGGCCCCCTTCAAAATGGAACTTGCAGCCCACTTTGGGCTCGAAGCCGGCGATATCAAAATACCACTTTTTCATCAATTCTGTTTCGGTAAGGGCCCGCCATACCAATGCGATGGGGGCATTGAACTCTTGTTCCACGATAAGGGGTTGGTTTTTCATTTTATCGTTGGTTTGTCTGGGTTGTTTTTGGGTGTTGCCTGCAGTTCGGTCAACAGCTGATCTAATTGGTTGAATTTTTGGGTCCACAGTTGCCTGAAGGGTGCCAGCCAATCGGCCACTTCGGCCAGTTTTTCGGCCTCAAGCTGGCAATGGCGCTCCCGGCCCTCTTTGGTAATGCTGATTACCCCGCACTCTTGCAGGTATTTGATATGGAGGGATACCGCCTGTCGGGTCATGTCGAACTTTTCGGCCAGCGCATTGACCTTCTGGGGTTCATGGGAGAGGGACAATAAGATACCCCTTCGGGTGGGGTCGGCAATGGCATTGAATATATCTCTTCTCAAAACGCAAGTGTTTGCTTGCAAATATATAAGCAAGTTTTTGCTTGCGCAAGTTTTTTTTGGGACTTAATAGCTTAAGGTGAGTTAATGGGAAAGACTAGGGTTGACCACTTGTCGGACTTGTCTGCCTTTGGCAGAGACGAGCGGGAGCGGGGTACTCGAAGTCAAACCTTAAATAGGTTTCACGCCTTTTATTAATTCTGATTTTCTTTCTATCATCTATTTCTTCCAATTTTCATAGTCAATTAAATGTATCAACTCTTCAATAACTGTTCTGACGTTTTCTTTTATATATTCTAAGTCTTTTTTCCTTGCAATGTATCTTCTGTTATGAGCTGATTTGTCTCCAATATTTTTGATTTTGGGCAGACTTCTTTTTGCATTCCTGCCGATATTCCATGATGGTTCCTTCAAGAATTCCGTAATTAAGTCGCTCAGATAATAGAAGTTCCCATGCGAATTCTTAATCAAATTGTCACTTCCGTGTCTTTCAAAACATTCAATAATAAGAATTTCAATCAGTTTACGAGTTAGGACTGAACAACCGTCATAAATTCCTTTATTATAGCTCGCCAAGGCTTGATTCGCAATTGTTTTTAAATACCCTCTTGTATTGTCAAATAATTCTATTGGAAAGAAATCAGAGTGTACATTTGACGGAAGAGTTGGAATTCCAATATGTTCGTCTAATTTTTGTTTGAATTTCCGCTCAATATAATACCGGCTACTATTTTTTTTAATAAACTTCTTGTTCTTACCCTTAGCTTTCGAGGACAAATAGGAAGGAACATTAGAATAAGGTGGAAGGTGAAGAGCATCAAAACAATCGGAGATTTCCTTTGCGATAAAACCATCATTTTTTTGTTCGATTAGTAAAAAGTAGGCGAAAAAGTCAATTTGAGTACTTGAGGAAAGCTGGTCAAAGTTTTCAACTTTTTCAATGAATGTTTCTAATTCTCTCATTTAATTCGCGTCTTTGGAAGGTCATATTTAATGGCATTCCTACCTTGAATTGACATAGCAATGTCGTCCATTGAATCAAATTCAAGCCAACCATTTTTATTCTTAGTATCACTTATAAGCTGATAAAGACTCTTTGGCACTCGAACATTTAATTTATCAAAAGCTGTATAGATATGATTAGTATTGACATTGTCCATCTGTAAGATCTCTTTTAAATAGTAAACAATTACAAGAATACGTTCAGGAGCGGAATTGATTTCAAAACTCTCCGAGAACTCCTTAAGACTTTGTTCTCCTTCAGGTCTAAGGTTCAGATTCCGATCTAATTTGAAATCCTGCTTTTTTGAACTGGGCTTTGGCTTACTTAAAGATTTAGCTTCTTTGACTCCTTTGGGTTTTTTGCTTGTATTCTTGTAAGAAGCTCTTGCATTAGATTTTCCTTCAAGAATTAATTTCGCTTGTTTGATTCCTTCAGGTTTTATGATATATTCCTCATCATTTATCATTTTAATATAATCTTTATTCAAAATACTCCTAACGTTCCTTGAAAGACGTTTAACAGTTTCATCAGACTTTCGATTAGAACTTTCGTAGAGTGTGGAAATATCATCTCGGGTGAAGGACTTGGAACCAAACGCGGACGCATAAAAACAGTAAACCAATACCCATTCTTTCTCGTTTTTTGGTAGATCTTTGTATACTAATTCTTTCAAAATCGGAAAGTCTGAAGTGTCTTCTAAATCTATATCTGGGGCCTGGTCCAATGCAAGAGGTCTAGATTCTAATTCTGAAGTTTCGGGGGCACTTGATACTTTATTAATCTGCGGCAGAATGTCATTGGTTACAAAATCTTTAAAATTTTCAAATTCTGCTTTGACTGTTCTTTCGTTTCCCTCAATTTCAAATTCAAGTTCTTTTAATTTAAATCTTAATTTCAAATTTTTATTTTCTGACATGTTGTTATTTTTTGATTACTGCCAACCTATAATATAAAACCATGAAATGTTAGTATACCCTGAAATATTTTCTGTATAATAACACTTATTATAATCTCTTTTAAAAATAGGCTAGGTAAAGAAGAAGAGCATCTAAATGTAGGAAATTCTTTCGAGATGTTAAAGGGGTTTTAGGAGTTCGGAAGGTAGAAGATAGAAGTTGGAAGTGAAGGGTGTTGGGTGTTTGGTGCTCGGTGTTTGATGTTTGGTGCTCGATGCGCGATGGTTGGTTGAGAGTTAAAAGTTATGAGTTGAGAGTTATGAATTAAGAGTTATGAATTAAGAGTTAAGAGTTATGAGTTATGAGTTCAAGGTTCAAGGTTGATGGTCAATAGCTAACGACCAACGTCTAGCGCCCAGCGTCTAAGAATAGCAACCCCCCAATGTCATTTCGAACCTGCCTGACGGCAGGCAGGCGTAAATGAGAAATCTAGAAAAAGCGCAAGATTCCCTCAATAGGGCTATTCCGGAGTTTTGTAGACCTTGCCCGCTTTCATCACAAAATGCACTTTTTCCAATACCTCAATTTGTTGCAAAGGATCGCCCTTGACCGCGATCAGGTCTGCCCATTTGCCCTTTTCCAAACTACCCGTTCGTTTTTCGATACCGATAAGTGCCGCGGCGTTTATCGTGGCCGTTCTGAGAATGTCATCGGGCCTCATGCCCGCATCGTGCATCAGTTTGAACTGTTCGGCATTTCGCCCGTGCCTAAAGATGGAGGCATCGGTACCAAAGGCCATTTTTACCCCCGCTTCATGTGCCTTTTTAAAGTTTGCCGCGAAGTCATCATAGGCTTCTCGGTTGTTCATGTTCATCCCCTTGTCACTGATGTCCTCATTTTGTTCGATCAACGAGGCGTAAGCGGCCAAGAGGTCCATCACCAGAAAGATGTCGTTGGCTTTCAATAGCTGAATGGATTCTTCGTTCAGAAAGGTGCCATGCTCAATGGAGTGCACCCCGGCGGCAATCGCATTTTTGATGCCATCGGTCCCATGGGCATGTGCCGCTACCCTGAGTCCACGTTTGTTGGCCTCATCGACGGCGGTTTTCATCTCCTCTATCGAGAAAGAAGATGCCCCCGGCAACGAGCGTGACGAACCAAAGCCGCCCGTGGCATTGATCTTTATCAAATCGACATTGTTTCTGATAAGTGTTCTTGTTCTTTTGAGTACTTCATCCACGCCGTCCACAGGATTCCCCGGATTGGGGAGCACATCGAACTGGGGGGCCATCCAATTGGCCCAATGACCGTGGCCTCCTGTTATGGTCAGGGCCTTTCCACTCACGAACATACGCGGTCCGGGTACCCAGTGCTTGTTGATGGCATCGCGCAGGGCCACATCGGCGTAAAAATCCCCACCCACGTCCCGCACGGTGGTAAAGCCCGCTTCAAGGGTTGCCTTGGCATGAATAACCCCTAGAATGCCCCATGCGGCAATGGGGGTCTCATATACATCGATGGATTTGTCATAGCTGGCATCGGTCAGGTGGGTGTGACAATCGATAAGTCCGGGAAGTACCGTATAACCAGAGAGGTCTATGAGGGTATCGTAGTTTTTGGTGCTTTTTCCTGAAAGGATGTCCGTGATGTTACCGCCCTCTACAACGATCGTCTTGTTTTCAATGAGCTTGCCGGCTACCACATCGACCATTTTTTCGACCAGAATGGCGGTACGGCCGTCTTGTGCCACGAGATGGATGGTGAGGGTGCAAAAGAACAGTGCGGACAGAAAGTATCGGAGCGATCTCATTTTGTGTTTGTTAGGGATGGGTGAGGGAAGTACCCTAAAGTAGTGAAATTCTTTTGAGTGTGGAAATTCCGATAGATTCCTCAATCGCTGTGCTTGGTTAATAGTTAAAAGTTAAGAGTTTAGAGTTTAGAGTTTAGAGTTCAAGGTTTAAGGTTCAAGGTTAATGGTTATTAGTTAGTAGTTGAGGGTAAAGGGTGAATGGTTAATGGTTAATGGTCAATGGTCCTTACCTAATGACTAACGACTAATGTCTAGCGTCTAAGAATAAAGGGATAAGGGTTATGAGTTAAAAGTTATGAGTTCATGGTTCAAGGTTAATGGTCCTTACCTAACGACTACCGACTACCGTCTAGCGTCTAAGAATAAAGGGATAAGGGTTATGAGTTAAAAGTTATGAGTTCAAGGTTCAAGGTTAATGGTTATTAGTTAATAGTTATTAGTTAGTAGTTGAGGGTAAAGGGTGAATGGTTAATGGTCAATGGTACTTACCTAACGACTACCGACTACCGTCTAACGTCTAAGAATAAATGGAGGTATGGGCAAAAGTCCCCATGTCATTTCGAACCCATTAGGGTGAGAAATCTACATCTTTATGGATTCCTCAATCGCTGTGCTCATTTTGAAAAGATGCTTGGTGCGCGATGCGCGATGCCTAGTTAGGAGTTAAAAGTTATGAGTTCAAGGTTCAAGGTTAATGGTCCTTACCTAACGACTACCGACTACCGTCTAACGTCTAAGAATAAAAGGATAAGCCTATAACCTAAAATTATAGCGGATTTTTAGAAGGATTTGTCGGTTTTGCAGGGCCCATCGTTGGCCCATGGGGTCCATGCCGTTCATTTGGTTGAGGGTGTTGTTGTTGAACACCAGAAACACATCGCCAAGGGGTGAGAAAATCCAGTGAATACGGGCGTTCAGGCCCAAGATGCGACTGTCAGTATCGTATTGCAAATAGCTGTTCAATTGCAGGTTAGAGGTGACATTGAACCGTACCCGAAGGCCCGCCAAGGTCTGGTCAAAATCCCCGAAGGGCAATCGACCACGGTTGTGCAGACCACTGAACTCAAAGGCTAGCAAGGCGCTGGGGTTCCAGTTGAGCTCAAGCTCAAATTCATCTAACGTGCCCTCATAAAAACTACCGAACCACCAAGTGGCCTGTCCGCTTAAACGGCGTTTTCGCGCAAATTCCATTTCTAGGCGGTAACGCATAAAATTGTATTCCCCCACGGGAATGGTGACCCCCTCGGCAATATCGAAGGGCTCGAGAATGTTTTCGCCCACGGGCCTTACATTGCCCTCTACGCGGTCGCCACTTTCGAGCCGCCAGTTGATGGGGGCGGTGAACACGCTGTACGACTGCCAGGGTCCGTTGATATTTTGTACATAAGTCACAAAAAACTGATGGAACATCTGTCTGAGCCAGGGTGTTTTTGGCCTTGGGGCAAAGGTGGCCCCACCACGGATAAAGTGTACCCCTTGCCTGGGCACAAAACTGAGGGAGGGGTCGAAATCCTCTCCAAAACGGGCATAGGTGAGGGCAATGTCCCATCGGTCATTGGGGTAGTCGATCTTAAAACCAAAGGCAGAACGGTCATCGGTCAGGTCGGCCCGATTGGTGAGCATCGCCCAACCGCCCACCAAAAAGTTCTTGTCGCCCTTGAACCGGGTGGTCTGAAAGGTGAAATCGCCCCCGGTCATCCAACTGTTTTCGCGCCCCAAGGGATCGCCGGTGGTGGCAATAAAGCCCACCGAACTCTCTTTCAGCACATTTCTGCGCACCCGAACGACGCCCATATTGGTGGCCTCAAAACTATCGCCTTCCAATTGAAAATCATCGGTACGTATGCCCAAGCCCCCGAAAGCGGTCTTGCCGATCCTTCCATTCAGTTTGGTGCCGCCGATGACAGGTACCTGAATATCGTCGCGAAGGCCAATTCTACGGCTGAAGAAGGGAATGACGGTGCTTTGGCCCGTGCCAAAGCCAAATTCAAAAATGTCGGAACCCTCTAAAAAAAAGGTACGCTTTTCAGGAAAGAACAGCGGAAAACGGGTGAGGTTCGTCTGGCGGGTATCGACCTCGGTCTCCCCAAAATCGGTCTTCACGGTGAAGGTGGCCAATACATTGGGACCGATGCGCTGGTTGGCATCCAAGCTATAGGTGGGATCGAGCACGGCGGCACCCTCTTCACCGATTTGGTTGAGGTTGCCGATCAAGGAGGGCCGTACATTGAGCCCGAGTCCGTAATTGAACTCAGGAAGCCCCGTGACCAGGCCGGCCCTACTGGTCTGTATGAGCCATTGGTCGCGTTTTACATTGGCCCAGCGAATGGTTTCTAAATTGCGCTGTATGCGCCGTTCGACATTGAAGCCCCATTCTGAGATTCCCCTTTTGAAGGCAATGCTCTGTATGGGGATCACGATTTCGGCTGACCAACCTTTATCGGTGATCTGTGTTTTGGCGTCCCAGACGGCATCCCAGTCCTCGTTCTCAGACTCCCCCCGGTTCGAGACCAGCGCATCGTAACGGGCCGCAAGGGCGTTTACGGCAAAAATATAGCCCGATTGCCCGTCGAGAAAGGGGTCTATGACCACCTTGACATGGTCTTCTTCTGAAATATCGGCATCCCGCAGTTTTGAAAAACGGATGATTCCGTTGGGATTGGTGTCATTGCAGGTAATTCCAATCACTACTGTTCTGGTATCTGCAATGACCTGTACCTTAGTAGTTTGCGAAGGAGTGCCGCCCTCTTCGGGAACGGTTGTTTTGAAGGTGTTCAAAACAGGGGCGTTCTGCCAATCGGTCTCGTTCAAGATACCGTCAAATTGTAGCGGTTGGGTAAGCTGTCCCGCTTTGAACGAGGGCCTGGTCTGTGCCTGAAGCGGAACATATCCCATTACAACGGAAAACAGCAACGCCCATTTCAGATAGTGGAACTTTATCGGTCGGTGATCTAGAGACAAAAGTTAACTAGGAAAAACCCAAATGTACGTTTTTGTTGCCCAGCAATCCTCTTTTTGGGCACAAGGATTACCGATAACCACTTGAAACACAGCATAACATACTAAAAGACAATTTTTTAAGTTATTGTTTCAAACCCCAAAAATCACATTATGAATCTTAGTATCAAACTACTCACGCTCTTTGTGGTGACCGGAATGGTTACCGGTAGCTATGCACAGGATGACGAAACCGGCCGATGTGCAAATTATTACAAAGGAACCTATACCCTTAAAAAAGGAAATACCAAAGAAGGCTACATTTTTATCAACGATTGCAAACCCCATCTTTTTCAACAAGGGTTACGGGTAATTGACGAAAATGCCTATACCCAATACGCAGCGGGCAAAAAAATCTCAAAGAAGGCCATTGAAAAGTTCAAGGCCAAAGAAATAGCGAGTTTTGCCCTAGAGAACGGCAGACGTTTTCAACAAGTCAAATACGTGAACCTTTCTGCCACTACCAAAATAGGCATGTTGCCAAAACCTTTTTTGTTAGAGGTCATGGCCGATGGCGATGTCACTGTATATAGAAAGTTTTACCGTACCGACAATGGCGTCATTCATGGGCCTGTTATGGATTCAAAATTGGAAGGTGGTCCGCAGCACTTGGCGTTCATGACCAATAACTTTGAGGTATTGATCCAAAATAAAAGGGACAAAAACCCCAAGAATATCAGGTCAGTCAATATCAAGAATTATTTTGGCAACAATTCAGAAATGATGAAAAAGTATCAAAACGGTGATTACGAATTCAGAAACCAGTTGCAACGTCCTGCTTCTTTTGGTGCCAATTGTGATACGCCATTTTTAGAAGCATTGGTCGAGATGGCCAATGATTACAACGGTAAAACCAACGAAGTTACCAGTACCACTTTTGAAAACTAAAAGGCAACCGCTCAACCAAGAGGGCCCGGACAATTGTTCCGGGTTTTTTTGTTTTTCGGCTGTGGCAAATGCAGTCCAAATGGGGTTGAGTTGGGTGTTGGGTGAAAGGTGAAGGGTGAAAGGTGAAGGGTGAAGGGTGAGGGGTGTTTGATGCTTGGTGCACGGTGTTTGATACTTGGTTATGAGTTAAAAGTTAAGAGTTCAAAGTTTAGGGTTTAGGGTTCAAGGTTAATGGTTATTAGTTAATAGTTATTAGTTAATAGTTATTAGTTAGTAGTTGAGGGTAAAGGGTAAAGGGTGAATGGTTAATGGTCAATGGTCTTTACCTAACGACTACCGACTACCGTCTAGCGTCTAAGAATAAAGGGATAAGGGTTATGAGCTAAAAGTTAAGAGTTCAAGGTTCAAGGTTAATGGTTATTAGTTAATAGTTATTAGTTAATAGTTATTAGTTAGTAGTTGAGGGTAAAGGGTGAATGGTTAATGGTCCTTACCTAACGACTACCGACTACCGTCTAGCGTCTAAGAATAAAGGGATAAGGGTTATGAGTTAAAAGTTAAGAGTTCAAGGTTTAAGGTTAATGGTCATTAGCTAGCGACTATCGACTAACGTCTAAGGTCTATGAATAAAGGGTAAAAGGCGCCTGCCTTTGGGTTTGTTCATAAAAAAAGCCCCAAAATGGGGCATTTGATGAATTCGGCTAACTATTAAACGAACATGCCACCCGAGGCCTCAATGCGCTGGCCGTTGACCCAAGCGGCATCATCGGTACAGAGAAAGGCGACCACCGGGCCGATATCCTCGGCTTCGCCCACACGGCCAAGGGCTGTCAAGCTGGCGATCATGTCCACCACCTGGGGTGCCTGCTCGAAGCGCTCTCTGTTGAAGTCTGTATTGATGGCACCCGGGGCCACCGTGTTGGCCTTGATCTTGCGTTCGCCCAGCTCTTTGGCCAAATATCGGGTATACACCTCTACGGCCCCTTTCATGGCCGCATAGGCCGAGTAGCCGGGGAAGGAAAACCGTGCCAGTCCGCTTGAAATGTTCACAATGCCGCCACCATCGTTCATGACGGGCAACATTTTTTGGGTTAAAAAGTACACGCCCTTGAAATGCACGTTCACCAAGTCATCAAAGGCTTCTTCGGGCGTATCGGAGACTGAACCTTCATGGCCGAACCCAGCATTGTTGATCAGGTAATCGATGTTGGTGGTGTTCCATTGGCCCTTTAGTTCAGTGACCAATGTATTCTTGAAATCATCAAAGGTGCTGACGTTGCGGGCATCGAGCTGTAGGGCGAGGCCCTTGGCGCCTTCGGCTTCGATGTCGTTCAGGGTTTCTTGCGCCGCTGCTGCGTTTGAATGGTAGGTAATGACCACATCCAATCCCTTTTTGGCCAAGTTCAGGGCCATGTCTTTTCCGAGTCCGCGGCTACCGCCGGTGACCAGGGCAATTTTTTTGGTATCCATAGTATTCTGATTTTTTAAAGTTGAACAGGGCAAAGTTCTCCATTAAGTGGGGTGATCAGGTTGCAAATGGGAAACCAAGTATTGCAAAAATCAAACAATCTCCAATTTTCGGAAGGCAATGGGGGAGTGATTGGCGTGTTTTTTGAAGAAATTACTGAAATGGGCGGTCTCTTCAAATCCGAGAGTGTGGGCGATTTCAGAGACGTTCCAGTTGGTGTGCCGTAATAGTATTTTGGCCTCTTGTACCACCCGTTCCGTAATCAGGATAGAGGTGCTTTTCTGTAATATTTCCTTTAGGGCACGGTTCAGATGGTTGACGTGCACGCCCAATTGTCTTGCAAAATCGGAAGCTGACCGCAACCGCATGCGCTGCATGGGGCTTTCAATGGGAAACTGACGTTCCAACAGCTCCATAAAGAGGCCAGAGATACGCTCTGAGGCATTGCTGTGCAAGTTTTCTGACGGAATTGCCGGTTGTAGTTTCAAAGCGGTGTGTATCAACTCAAAGACCAGATTGCGTAGCACATCGTACTTGTAAGCATAATCAGATTCGATTTCGGTGAACATGCGTTTGAAAATCGGAACGATGGTCTGCAACTGCGCATCGGTCAACTGAAAAACGGGATTGCCGCTCGGCTGAAAGACAGGGTACTGGGCCAAGTCGCCAAACCGATGAAAAAAAGCATCGGTGAACACACAGAAATAGCCTGTGAGTTGTTCGTCGATTTTTTCCCAATTGTAGGGTATCTGCGGATTCGAAAACACCATGACCTGTTTTTCGACCTTTACGACCTTATCGGCATAGTGCACACGACTCTTGCCCCTCACCAAACTGATCTTGAAATAATCTCTCCGGTTGAAGGGCATGGGCTTGGGTTTGGGTCCAGCGAACTCATCCAACTTGAACACGTTGAAATGACCTATGCCCGATTTCACACTTTCGGGCACATATTGGTGGGTCGATTTATAAAACTCTTCTATGGATACCCTTTTCTGCATGGTGCAAATTTACATAAATCAAATAATTTGTGGGGTGAAGGGTGTGTGGTGTTTGATGTTTGATACTTGGTTATGAGTTATGAGTTATGAGTTAAGAGTTAAAAGTTTAAGGTTCAAGGTTCAAGGTTATTAATCAATAGCTAGCGACTAACGACTAATGTCTGAGAATAAAGGGTAAAGGGTAAAGGGTGAAGGGTGAAGGGTGAAGGGTTAAAGGTGTTTGATGTTTGGTGTGTGGTGTTTGATACTTGGTTATGAGTTAAAAGTTAAAAGTTTAAGGTTCAAGGTTATTGATCAATGGTCAATAGCTGGCGACTAACGACTAATGTCTAAGGTCTATGAATCAAGGGAAAAATGGCAAAAGTCCCCCATGTCATTTCGAACCCTTTAGGGTGAGAAATCTACATCTTTATAGATTCCTCAATCGCTATGCTCATTTTGTAATGACGTATGGTGCGCGATGCGGGGAGCGAGAAGCACGATGTTTGATACTTGGTTATGAGTTAAGAGTTAAGAGTTAAGAGTTAAAAGTTAAAAGTTCAAGGTTATTGGTCAATAGCTAGCGACTAACGACTAATGTCTAAGGTCTATGAATCAAGGGAGGAATGGCAAAAGTCCCCATGTCATTTCGAACCCTTTAGGGTGAGAAATCTACATCTTTATAGATTCCTCAATCGCTATGCTCATTTTGGAATGACATATGGTGCGCGATGCGGGAAGCGAGAAGCGCGATGTTTGATACTTAGTTATGAGTTATGAGTTAAGAGTTTAAGGTTCAAGGTTCAAGGTTATTGGTCAATAGCTAGCGACTAACGTCTAGCGTCTAGTGTCTAGCGTCTAAAGGGATAAGGGTTGTTAGTTAAAAGTTCAAGGTTATTGGTCATTGCTAACTGCCAACTGCCAACTGCTTATAAGATTAAAGACTAAGGACCCCTACGTTCTTTTATGGCGAATGGCCCATCTTCAATTTGCTTCTAGATGCTGTACCAATTCGATAACGCTCTTCGGATCATCAAAATCAGCATTGTGTTTTTTCACCAAGTTTTTGAAGTCATTCTTTTTATCGGGATACAACTTGGCCAATTGTTTTAGGCTTTTCAGTTTTTTCAACTCCCCATTTTTCCTGATCCAATAATATCGGTATGGTTTTGTATCATACCCCATGGGCAATATCACATTATAGATCTGACTTGCATTGTTTTTGAATGAATAGGTCTCGGTACCCGAAGTTTGGGAAGTTCTACCCCCTGGGCCATCGATTCTACCCGGATACTTGATATGGCATTTGTGCTCAATATAGAACTCGGGTTCTGATCCGCTCATAAGTTCAAGAAACCGGCCGTCATATTGAACAAACCTTCGGTTGTCGATGATGACGGTGTCAATTTGTTTGACCTGATCACTGGTGATGGCCATTTTATTGCCCTTTTCGTCAAAGATCATCTCTTCTGAGGCCGCGTTGTAATTCAAGACCGCTACATTTTTTACCCCACTTTTCATCAAAACCTCACCTACCGTAAATTCAGGAAAGACATAATGCGATAAGCCTTCCGATTTCTTTTGTGCATGGCATGGTATAAATAGGAAAACAATGATGAAGAGGCCGATAACTTGTTTCATAGCATATGGTTTTGGGTTATCGAAGATAAGCAAAAACAACGTCATTATCAGGCTTGGGCCTTGGTCAATAGTGCCATATAAAATCCATCAAAACCGCTTTCAGACGGATAGATGTGCCGCTCTCTGGCCAATGTAAAGTTCTCGCCTTCGGGGGAGGCCAAAAAAGCCTCGACCTGTTGGTTGTTCTCTTCTGGGAGGATGCTACAGGTCGCGTACACCATCTTACCTTCGGGCTTGACCATTTTGCTATAGTCTCTTAGAATTTCTTGTTGTATGGTCTTGACCGTTTTCAAAAATTCGGGCTGCAACTTCCACTTGGTATCCGGATTGCGGCGCAGCACCCCAAGTCCTGAACAGGGGGCATCGAGCAAGACCCTATCGGCCTTGCCGTACAGTTTTTTGATCGCCTTGGTAGAGGCTATGGGCCGTGTCTCCATGTTGTGCACGCCATTTCGCCTCGCCCGTATCTTGAGTTTTTTGAGTTTGCTTTCATAAATGTCCATCGCGATCAATTGACCCTTGTTCTGCATCAAGGCGGCCAAATGTAGTGTTTTGCCACCCGCTCCCGCACAGGCATCAACGACCCGTTGCCCAGGCTCGACCTCTAAAAAGGGCGCCACCAATTGTGAAGAGGCGTCTTGTACTTCAAAGAGTCCGTTTTTGAAAGCTTGGGTCGTGAACACGTTTTTGCGCTCGGTCAGTTGCAGCGCATCAAGATGACCGGTGAGGGTCTTGGTCTCAATGCTTTCTTCTTTTAGCAGCTGTTGTAAAGAAGCCTTGTCAGTTTTGAGCGTATTGGTGCGTAAGATGACCTGGGCCTGTTTGTTCAGTGCGGCGATTTCTTTCGTCCACCGTTTTTCGCCCAGGGCCTTTATACCCAGTTGATCGATCCAATCGGGGATGGACTCCCGATACTTCCTGATTTTTGACAGTTCATCGAAACGGCCTTTGATACGGCGTTCGGGCGTGTTTTCCAATTGTTTCCAATCGGGTAGGTTGATGCCCCGTAGAACGGCCCAGACCGCAAAGAGCCGGAACAGGGCTTGACGGGAGTAGGGGGCATGTACCCCTGCAATTTCATCATATAACCGCCGCCAGCGTACAATGTCATAGGTGGTCTCGGCGATAAAACCACGGTCACGGGAACCCCAGCGTTTGTCGTATTTCAAGACTTTTTCAATGACCTTATCGGCGTATTCGCCCTCATTGAAAATAAGGTTGAGGGCATCGATAACAGCAAAGACAAGGTTTCGGTGTAAGCGCATAGTATGTTTTGAGCCAACAAAAATAGGGTTATTGTTTTGTTCATTTTGTCTTGATGCAAAATTGTTCGACTCTGCTAAGCACAGGCTTGTTAGAGGGGAGGTTTTCTTCTCTATTTTTGAACAAACCTTACAAATGAAAAGAATCACTTTTGCCATACTGTTTGTTTCTTCGCTTATCGGATGCACCGAAAGAGACCGATCAAAAAATTATACTTCCGTTGAAATCGAAATCGTTTTTGAAGATTCGGTCAGTATTCGGGCCATTACGTTTTTAGATGACCGCACACTGGCCTTTGCCGGCAGCAGGGGCATGTTCGGTACGGTCGATTTGCGCACACACACCGTTAGAAGCAATGTACAACGGTATGATACCATCACTCCTGATTTTCGCGCCGTGGCAGGTACTTCCACTGATTTCTTTATGCTCTCGGTGGCGAGTCCGGCCCTGCTTTACAAAACAGGGGACAGTGGACAAATGGAACTGGTCTATAAGGAAGAGGGAGAAGGTGTTTTCTATGATTCAATGACCTTTTGGAACGACGAAGAGGGCATTGCCATTGGTGATACGGTCGATGGTTGTCTGTCAATTATCATTACCAGGGATGGCGGCCACAACTGGAAGAAAATACCTTGCGAAGAACTGCCTCCTTCAAAAGTAGGTGAAGGGGCTTTTGCCGCCAGCGACACCAATATTGCCGTGGTGGGAGAAAAAACCTGGGTGGCGACCACCGCAGGGCGGATTATTTTTTCTTTGGACAAAGGGAAAAGTTGGGAGGTTTTCAAGACCCCTATCATCAAAGATGAACCGACCCAAGGCATTTATTCCATCGATTTTTATGATGAAAACCTGGGCTTTGGTATCGGAGGGGATTATACCCAACCGGAAGCCAATACGGCGAACAAGGCCATCACTGAAGATGGTGGCAAGACGTGGACACTTGTTGCCGATGGGCAAGAGCCCAACTATAAAAGTTGTGTGCAGTTTGTGCCCAACTCAAATGGAGATAATCTGACGGCGGTTGGTTTTACGGGTATTTCCGTTTCCAATGACAGGGGAAAAAATTGGATTTCCCTCTCAGAAGAATCGTTTTATACAGTACGTTTTTTAAACGATTCCGTCGCCTATGCCGCAGGTAAAAATCGAATCGCCAAACTCGTCTTTAAATAGAAAAAGGTGGCAAACGCCACCCTCTTCTCAACTAACAACCAACCAAACAGTCTACAGATTATACGGTAACCACGACAAAATGCCGTCCTGATTTCTTATACCAGATCCCTTTGTACTTATATAGTTTTCTACCGTTGACCACCACTATTTTATTGCCTCTGGGCAGTGCTCTGACCTTGATGCCTATAGGTGCGGCACAAACCACGTACTTTCTGCCCCTTGCCCTATACCAAACACCGTCGGCAAAGTAGTAATTGGTTCTTTTGTGCACGACGACCTTGGGCCCGTTGATGGTGGTGACCACGGTACCGTGTTTCGGATAGACCCGTACCACGGTTCGTTGTGCTTCTACGGTCAACAATGATCCAAACAGTGTTACGACCAGCAATAGTATTTTTACCTTTTTCATGACTTTTCTTTTTGGGTTTCTATTTCTTTGACCGTTAAACGTCAAAAGGGTTTAAGCCATTTCGGTTTTTTTCGATGAACCGCCCAAATAAGACCTGTCAAAATCACAAAGCCACTGATAGACAGTAGATTGACTTTCTTCGTGGTCAACCGTTCATCGATGGTATTTATATTTCCCTTGGCCGAAATGTTTCCCCTGTTCAGGATATGCCTGATCTTTTTGTCACCATACTGTATGTTCACATAATTTTTGATGGGGGTATAGACCTCGGTAAAACTGATGATCTCAATGGTATATCGTTCTAAGCTCTCCTTAAGGTGCTCTAGTGAAAAGCGAATGGTCGCATCGTGTTGTGTCAGGGCTGCATTTTTGAAAGTTAGACCGATAGGTTCACCATTTACATAAAAATGTATGGTGCTTTTCAGGTACGCCGATAGTTCGGCATGATAATCTGAAATTACGATCATGCTCTGGTCGGCCAGTTCTTCATTCAAATGCTGTAGCAAGTCCACCACGGTCTGGGGGGTCAGATGAATGACCAATTCTTTTTGTTCGTACTTAAAAAAATAGCTTACCTCGTATGGATTATGTGCTTTGGCTATGTTTGTGGTAAGGAAGAACAAAAATGCGCCCATGATGCAAAAATGTCTCATAGCGGCTAATTTCTAAAATTGAAACTTTGATCGGGAGTACCTGAAAAACAAAGGGGAGATGAAGGGAAATTATCCGTTATCACATAATAATATTCGTTTTCCGATTCTGGTGTTTTTCCAAAACGACCATTGCACTCATCCAATTCAGAAATTCCATCGACATACTCATAATCATTGAAATAGTAGCCATCTGGACAACCGTCAGGAGCAGAAATACCATCGCCCCCCCTGGGTTCTGTCTTTAGCTGATAACCACTTTGAAATGCGGCAATGGTAGTGCCATCATTAGCATATCCATATTTGTAATAAATAGGGAATCCATCAGCGGCATATCCTACTTTGACCATTTCGGTTCCGTCGGCATTCAGACCATCAAGATAGTTTGAGGGCGTTCCGTGATAATGGTACCTACCTGTTGGTTGTACGTGGGCATTGTTGCAATCAAGACCCAAATTTGTGGTGGATTGCAGGGTGGTGATGTTCCATTCCATATTCATGGTCCCTGTCGAACCCACAAAGAACTCAGCTGTGTAGGGATCGACGGCCACCCCAGAAAACAGCACTCCGAACGTATAGCCTTGACCAAACGTAATGTCATTGGCAGGTTCAGGTTCTGTGGTCATGGAGAAAGTTTCAGATGCTTCTGCTATGGTATTGGGGTTGCCACTGTTGGGAAATTCCCCTACCAAGTGGTCTGCCACGCCATTAATAGTAATGGTTCTGACGTTGCCAGAGACCGATTCGGTATATTGTGAATTGATGCCCAATTGCGATTGAATATCAATACTGCAACTTTCTGGGTCTAAATTGATGGTGAACAGACTGCTGGTGCCATTGCAATCAAGAGTACTTTCTTCAGCAATGTCGTCTTGGCCATTTTCGGTGGCGACTATCTCAGAATCATCAGATGAACAGGCCATGATCAGTGAAACAAAAATCAGTGAAAGCGTTTTTATTGTTTTCATGGGTTAGAATTTTATTTATGTTGGTTTGACCACATTTGTATGGCAGGGTTTAGTTTGAGCACAAAAAAAAGAGGCCAAAAGCCCCTTTTTAACATACAATTGTGATTTAGAGGTTAGCCTCCTCCCCGTTTCTTACGAAACTGTTGTAATAGACTTTTTCTGAAATCCTCTTCCGCTTTTATGAGCAAAAGTGTCTTCTTGGCAGAAAGTACTTGTCTAACCTTATTGAGGTATTGGGTATTGGCCTCGAGTTTTTCAGCGTGCAGGGTCATCAATTCATCCAACAGTTTTTCGGCTTCTTGATCGCTCAAGTCAGGGGCATCCATCATGCGGCCTGCCAATTGCCGACGCTCTTTGCGGCGAAAAGTTTCTATGCGTTCTTCATGCTCGTTGTATATGGGCCAAAATGATTGGGCCTCTTGGCTGGTCAAGCTCAAGCGCTCGGTCAAAAAGGCCACTTTCAGTGTCTTTACCCTCTCTCTTGGGCCATTTTGTGCTTGGGCCATAATGGTAAAGAACAGCAAGGGAAGGCACAACAATTTTTTATTCCAGTTCATTGTAATCAAGGTTTAGTTCATCAAGATCTTCGATGTTCTCGTCGAGATACTCCAAGATGTTTTCCTCACCTAAAGGTACTTCTGTTATATCGCTGATCGCGATATTTTCAATGGGCAACAGTTCTGCTATTTCGTTAGTGGTGAGGTTGAAATTGGTGTTTTCAAAATAATCGGCGATATCGCTGCTGGCCAAATCGTCGAACTCGATTTCTGTACTACGCTCTATGTTGAGTGCCAGTGCCAGAGCAATGATGGCAGCAATGGCCGCAGCCGCATAGTAAAACTTTTTTTGGGGATTGAGTTGTACAACCTTTCCCTCGCCATTTTCTATACGGGAAGCGATTTTCGAAGGTAAGTTCTCGAAATATCCATCGGGAACGGCAAACCCATCGCTCTCGGGAATAATGTTCTGATGGCTATCGGAATCTTTGGCAATTCTATCCATGAGACGCTCATTGAAGCGCTCAAAGTAGCCCTCAGGGGTTTTGAACTTATTTTTTTGGTTCTCTTTCATTGCTCTTTTATGATTTCAAAATCAACAAAAGGTTTAATCTTCCCTAAGATACGCCTCAATCTTCTTAACCGCCAAATGGTACGAAGCCTTTAGTCCGCCCACTGAGGTTTCCAGTATCTCCGATATTTCTTCGTATTTCATCTCTTGAAAATATTTCATGTTGAACACCAGTTTTTGCTTTTCAGGTAGGGTTGCCAGTGCCTTTTGTAACTTCAATTGTATCTCATCGCCCTCAAAGTACACATCTGATTGTAGGTTGTCGACCAACACCTGTTGCAGGTCTTCATTGCTGATGCCCGACTTTTTTGATTTTTGCTTCAAAAAACTGAGGCTTTCATTGGTGGCGATGCGGTACATCCATGAATACAATTTGCTTTCTCCCTTGAACCCCTCAATATTCTTAAATACCTTGATGAAGGTGTTCTGCAGCACATCATCGGCGTCGTCATGGTTCAGCACAATTCTTCTGATATGCCAATACAAACGTTCTTTGTAGGTATTGACAAGTACCTCAAAGGCTTTTGAACGGCTCTCTTCTTCTTTGAGCTGCACTAATAAGGTTTCTTCAGCAATCAAAGGGGCTGTGTGTTTAAAGCTTTGACTAAAATACAGGGAAAAGGTTTAACTAGGAAACATGTAAATTTTGATTTTCTATACCCATCTGCGCAACTTCACCATATTTTTTTCATCCATTGGAAAAAGAATTTTATGAAATCTTGGACTTTCCCAATTATTGTAGGCTCGGTCTTTATGTTGGGCTGTGATGCTACTAACGACGATGATGTGCCCCCTTTCGAAAATGATGCACTGGAAACCGCAATGGCAAAAGCGATGGTTTCCAAAAACAACCAATTCGCATTGGATTTTTTTCAGGAAGTAAGCGAGAATGAGGAAAAAGAAAACTATATGGTATCGCCATTGAGCCTTTCCATGGCCTTGGGCATGGTACACAATGGTGCCGATGGCGACACAAAACTGGCCTTTGACGATCTGTTGGGCAATGATGTTTCCCTTGACGAACGTAACCAGTTCAACAAAGATTTGAGAAAATCACTTACCACAAAAACCGATGGCACGGACCTAAGTCTGGCCAATGCTATCTGGATTCAAGAAAATTTTCCGGTAGCGGAAGATTTTACAATCACCAACCAAAACTTTTATGATGCCGAAGTCGGCAATCTTGATTTCAGGGAGCCCGAAGCGGTAACCACTGTCAATGATTGGGTCGAGCGCCATACAAATGGTAAAATAGAAGAGCTCGTCGAAGAATTTGATCCCCAGACCCGTCTCTTCTTGGTGAATGCCCTTTATTTCAAATCACAATGGAAATATCGTTTCAAGACCGAAGATACCCGAAATGCACCATTTTACAGTTCACCTGAAAATTCGGTTGAAGTTCCTATGATGAACATGAATGCAGAAGTGCCCTATTTTTCAAATGAGACGTTTTCATCGATCATTCTACCCTATAAAAAGGAGCGTTTTGAAATGTTGCTGTTCTTGCCGCATGATGGGTTGACGACCAAAAGCATTGTTGAAAATATGAGCAGCGAGAATTTCAACGCTTGGCTAGAAGGGTATGAATTGAGTGACCTTGATGTTGGGGTGCCCAAATTCAAGATGGAATATGAGAACAAACTCAACGATGAATTGACCAATATGGGTCTGGGCATTGCCTTTTCATTTGATGCTGATTTCGGAAATATCAATAAAGATGCGCCGTTACAGATATCTGATGTGATCCAAAAAACCTTTATCGAGGTCAATGAAGAGGGCACCGAGGCCGCTGCAGTTACGGGAGTGGGTATTGAAGTGACTTCGGCAGGGCCCTCATTCGTGGCAAATCGCCCTTTTTTGTACATGATTCGAGACAGCTATACAGGCAGCATTTGTTTTATGGGCAAGGTAGGTCTACCTTAATTTCACCAACAACAAAAAGGGGTATAAGAAAGCAATTGGCCTATTTACGAGGTTGGAGGTACGAAGTTGGAAGTTCGAAGTATGAAGTTAGAGGTGCGAAGTGGGAAGTATGAAGTTGGAAGTGTGAGGTTGGAGGTGCGAAGTGGGAAGTGTGAGGTTGGAGGTGCGAAGTGGGAAGTTTGAAGTTGGAAGTGTGAGGTTGGAAGTGTGAGGTGTTCAAGACAGGTATCCCGCCCATTTCCCAACGCAAAATTCATAATTCTGAATTCATAATTCATAATTCTGAATTCGTACTTACCCCAATGTCTGCATTTCGACCAATTTTTTGTACCCTTTTTTTGATTTCATCAATTCATCGTGTGTGCCTTGCTCCACAATCTTTCCTTTTTGGAGTACCACGATGGAATCTGCATTCTGGATGGTGCTCAGACGGTGTGCAATGACAATCGATGTACGGTTTCGCATCATTTTTTCAAGGGCGTCCTGCACCAGGCGCTCACTTTCGGTATCTAGGGCCGAGGTGGCCTCGTCCAATATCATGATAGGCGGATTTGTAAGTACGGCCCGAGCGATCGAGAGACGTTGTTTTTGCCCACCACTGAGTTTATTGCCCCCGTCACCGATGTTGGTATCATAGCCCTTGGGAAGCTCCATGATGAAATCATGGGCATTGGCCACTTTGGCTGCCTCGATGATTTCTTCATGTGAGGCATTTTCTTTGCCCAATGCAATGTTCTTGGCCACGGTATCGTTGAAGAGGATGGAATCTTGCGTTACTAGGCCCATCAAGTTTCGGAGTGACTTTTTTGAAACATCCTTGATGTTGGTGCCATCGAGCAATATTGCTCCCCCATTCACATCATAAAAACGGGTGACCAAGTTGGCAATGGTACTTTTACCACTCCCCGATTGGCCCACCAATGCGACCGTGTGCCCTTTCATGACCTTTAGGTCAAAGTCTTTGAGAACATACTCATCCTCATATTTAAAACTGACATTTTTCAGTTCGATCTGCTTCTCGAATCGCTGTATGTCTTGGGCATCTTTTTTGTCTTTGATAGGATTTTCACTTTCCAGTACCTCCAAGACCCTTTCGGCCGCGGCGTTGCCCTTACGCACCCTATAAGATGCCTTGCTAATGGCCTTGGCGGGGGTAA
Source organism: Muricauda sp. SCSIO 65647 (assembly GCF_021534965.1). Taxonomy (NCBI): domain Bacteria; kingdom Pseudomonadati; phylum Bacteroidota; class Flavobacteriia; order Flavobacteriales; family Flavobacteriaceae; genus Allomuricauda; species Allomuricauda sp. SCSIO 65647. The sequence continues at coordinate 92,871 of NZ_CP091037.1, read as the reverse complement.
GAATGTTATAGGCAAGCCCCATATAGGCAATAAAGGAGGAGGCATCTAAAGTGCCATCGACCAATACCATTTTGCCCCCGAACCATAGCAATACCCCAATGACCAAAATGCCCAGAAATTCGCCTGTGGGCGAAGCTAGGTTTTGACGGTTCAACAAACTGTTCGAAAACCGGTAAAACCGATCGGTCGAATTTTTAAAGATCTTTAAGAAACGGGACTCGGCATTGAACGCCTTGATGATGCGGAGCCCACCCAAAGTTTCCTCAACGATAGACAGAAACTCACCTTGTTCTTTCTGCACACGATCTGACTTTTTCTTGAGTGATTTGCCGATGCGGGAAATAATCATCCCGGCAACGGGAATGAAAACAAAAACGAACAAGGTCAATTTGGCACTGATGCCGAACATGACGAGTATGGTGAAAAGAATGGTGAGCGGCTCCCTGACGATAAGCTCCAATATCGATAGAAAAGAATGCTGTATCTCCAACACATCTGAAGTGATTCGGGCGATTACATCACCTTTGCGTTTTTCATTGAAGTATGATACCGGCAGATCGACGACTTTTTCGTACATCTTGTTGCGGACGTCTTTCAACACCCCGTTTCGTAAAAAGGTGATAAAGTACATGGCGAGGTAGTTAAAGATGTTCTTGAGCAGAAAGAGCACCAGCACCAAACCGATGACCAACACCAGTCCCTTCATGTCATCATCGCCCGAATAGGCCGTTACTTGATAGTTGATATAATCTTGAAGATAGTTCTTTACATCGCCTAGCCCTTGATACGGGGGTTTTGCATAGACCTTGTCTTCTGGTTTGAACAGCACATCGAGCATGGGTATCAAAGCCGCGAACGATAGGGCGCTGAACAGCGCATAGAGTATATTGAAAAAGATGTTCAGAAAACCATATTTGCGGTACGGGCCCGCAAACCTTAGGATTTTTTTGAAATATTCCATCAGCCCATATTCAGTTCAGCGACGATACCCTCGATTTTGGCATCCAATTGCGAATTTACCAATTTAAAGTCCCCCGCCTTTTCGAGGGCCGCATTGGTGGTGATATAAAATTTCACTTTTGGCTCCGTGCCGCTGGGCCGGGCGGCAATTCGCGTGCCGTCTTCGGTTTCGTAAATCAATACGTTCGATTTGGGCAAGTGCATGGTCTTTTCTTCCCCCGTTTGCACATTTTTGGCCACGGAGGTATTGTAATCCTCGATCCAGACCACTGGTGATCCTTGAACCGATTGCACGGGATTCTCCTTGAAGTCCTTCAACATCTGCTTGATTTCCTCGGCGCCGCTGATTCCTTTTTTGGTCAGCGATATCAGTTTTTCCTTATAAAATCCGAACTGTACATAGGCATTGATCAATTCTTGGTAAAAAGAACTGCCATCGGCCTTTGCCTGACTGGCAATCTCACAGGCCAGCAGCGTAGCGGTCACGGCGTCTTTGTCTCTCACAAAATCACCTGCCATGTACCCAAAGCTCTCTTCACCGCCGCCAATGAATTTAGAATCGGGAAAATCTTTTATCATTTTACCGATCCATTTAAAACCTGTCAAAGCGGTCTTGAACTCGACCCCGTATGCTTTGGCCATTTCTTCGACCATGGGTGTCGACACGATGGTTGTTGCTATGAACTCATTGCCCTTGAACCCTTTCTTTTGGTATTGATCCAACAAAAACTTGGTCATCATCACCATGGTCTGGTTACCGTTGAGCAATTCGATTTCACCCTCTAGGTTTCTTACAGCTATGCCCAAGCGGTCGCTGTCAGGGTCGGTACCCACGACCATATCGGCGCCGATTTCCTCAGCCCTTTTGATGGCCATTTTCAATGCCTCTGGCTCTTCGGGATTGGGTGATTCGACCGTTGGAAAATTACCATCTGGGGTGGCCTGTTCTTCGATGACGGTCACGTTCTTGTATCCGGCCCGTTTCAAGACCTCAGGAATCGCGGTGATCGAAGTACCGTGAATGGAGGTGAACACGATCTTGAAATCATCTTTGCCCGCTGCGTTAAAGCTTCCGTTTTTGACCGAGGCCTCAAAGAAAGCCTCATCCACTTCTTTGTCAATAGGTTCTATCAAGCTGTCATTTGCGTTAAAATTGACATCCTCAAAATTCAAAGCATTGATTTCTGCGATGATATCACCATCTTGGGGCGGCACGATTTGGCCGCCATCTGTCCAATAAACCTTATATCCGTTATATTCAGGTGGGTTGTGTGAGGCCGTCAGTACAATGCCTGCATGACAGTTCAAATGCCTTACAGCAAAAGAAAGTTCAGGGGTGGTACGTAATTCAGAGAACAGAAAAACCTTTATGCCATTGGCGGCAAACACCTCGGCCACGATTCTTGCCAATGTGTCGCTATTATGGCGGCAATCATAGGCGATGACCACTTTGATCGTTTCGTTCGTATAGTGTTTCTTTAGATAGTTGCTGAGACCTTGGGTATTTTTGCCCAGTGTATATTTGTTGATTCTATTGGTGCCCACACCCATCACGCCACGCATGCCACCGGTACCAAACTCTAAATTTTTATAAAAACGCTCTTTGAGCTCATCGGGGTCGTTATCGATCAAATGCTGTACTTCTTTCTTGACCTCTGGCTCGAAAAAATCGCTTAGCCATGATTGGGCGGTCTCTAAAACATTCTGCATTGTTGTCAGAGTTTAAATGATTCATCAAAATTACGCTAGTTTAACAGAATACCATATTATCGGTCAAGAATATTGTGTTTTGCCAAAAAAAACTACTCAATCATCGCAAGTTTGATCGGGTTTGGCGATATTTTAGTATGTTGGTACTTCATGAGGTGTTTGATAGCAATTATTTTTATTCTTTTCAGTGGTTTTCTTTTGGCACAGCGAGAAGCTGCTAATTGGTATTTTGGCCAATATGCTGGTTTGGATTTCAATTCTGGAACACCAATTCCGCTTACAGATGGTCAAATCAATACGGTAGAAGGATGTGAGGCCTTTTCTGATGGTGATGGCAACCTTCTTTTCTACACCGAGGGGAAATCAGTATGGAATCGATTTCACAATCTGATGCCCAATGGTATTGAGCTAGGGGGCAGTTTTTCGACCACTCAGTCGGCCCTGGTCGTACCAAATCCGGTACGAAATAACATTTATTATATTTTTACGCCCGATGATGCATTGGCCTATCGTTTGGGCACGTCCAACGGATTCAATTATTCTGTGGTAAATATGTTGCTCGACAATGGCAGGGGAGATATAGTTGAAAAAAACACTACGCTCTTGGCACAATGCTCTGAAAAAGTTTCCGCCGTTCGTAATGCAACAGATAACTATTATTGGGTGGTCACCCATTACAGGAATCAGTTTTATTCATATCGCGTAGATGCCAATGGGGTATCGACCTCACCTGTAATCTCTACAATTGGCCCGTTAATATCTAATTCTGAAAATATTAGAGGCAGTTTGAAAATTTCTCCCGACGGTACGAAATTGGCGATAGCCCATACGATTGTTGAACCTGAGTTTGAGGGAAGTCTATATCTCTTTGATTTTAACGTTGATACAGGGGTGGTCAGTAATGCAACGCTCGTTAGTGATGAACGTGTTTATTATGGAGTGGAGTTTTCTTCGAATTCGTCAAAACTTTATGCGAGCGGTGTTTCTCTCACCACTGTTGATGGTGAAAAAATAACTGATGAGATTGAAATAGTACAGTACGATCTGGAATCAATGAGCATACCAGCATCAGAATATCAGGTTGCCCATTTCAATAGAAGAATCAATGACGGCTTTGTCGCCGGAGCGCTTCAAATAGCTATTGACAAAAAGATATACCATTCCATCCCAAATGAAAGGTTATCGGTCATAAGAACACCAAACTTGCAGGGATTGGACAGTGACTTTAGAAGATTTGGGGTTGATCTTGGTGGTCGGGCCGCCTCTTATGGACTTCCGCCCTTTATTCAATCTTTTTTTGAAACCATAGTGACGATAGAAAATTTTTGTGAAGGTGATACCACCCAGTTTACCACTGATTCTACAGGGGCCATTACATCGATTCATTGGAATTTTGGTGACCCGCTCTCCGGTTCGGCAAATTTTTCAACCGACTTGAACCCAACCCATGTGTTCACTGCGCATGGGACGTATACGGTAACCATCGAGGTAGAATATTCAAATGGTACCTCAAGAACTTTTTTAGAGTTTGTGGAAATAGCGGAAATACCCAACGTGGTTCAGAGTGTCAGTTTGGTACAGTGCGATGTTGATGGCAATGATGATGGCATTACCCAATTCAATTTGAACGAGGCCATAGTGCTTTTTAACAACGGCAACGAAGATATTACGGCAAATTTTTTCACCACACTTCAAGACGCCCAAAACAATGAAAATGTGATCGACCCGATTGGGTTTCAAAATAATTTTAACGGCGAGATACTATATGCAAGGGCTTTCGAGAATTCGGAGTGTTTTCAAATTGTTGAGGTTGCGCTTATAGTACGGCCCCTGACCGATTTGGGATTTTATCGAGAGTTACAGATCTGCGATGGAACTGTTGCCCTTTTGGCCGCAGAAGTAAACATGCAGGAGGTTTATGACCAACTTTTCGTTGATTTTGGTGATGATTTAAGTTTATACGCCACCGAAGATCATGCGCTCTTGGAATTAGAGGAGTTGGAACTCGAGAATAGAATATTTGGCCCTTTTGATCCATTGCAAGCATACTTTCGGGTTGAGAATCAAAACGACTGTGCGGCTATCGGTTTTGTAACACTTGATGTGGAGCAAAAACCTGAATATGAAGAAGTCGTGAAGGTTGTTTCATGTAACGGTGAAGCTGTTTTGACAGGACTGGATGGCTTTGACACCTATCTTTGGCCAGATGGTTCGACGGACCAAGAATATACGGTGCAGACTACCGGAACCTTTGATCTGATTTTTGGCAACGGTGATTGTAGCTATTTGCAGAGTTTCGAGGTGGTCGATGAAGCACCTTTTGAAGTTGAGGAGATTATTGTTGAAGATTTCACACAACGCAATTCGGTCACTATCATAACACAGATACCCGATACTATTGAAAACGTTCAATTTTCGTTGGATAATGGACTTACTTTTCAAGATTCAAATACTTTCTCCAACCTCTTGCCAGGGGTATATGATTTGGTGGTAAGCGATGGTTGTACCGAAATTATGGAAACCATTTTGGTAGGTGGGGTGCTACCATTTTTCACCCCTAATAGTGACGGCATCAACGATCGTTGGACATTGATGAACCCTGAATTTTTTCCCGATGTGGTCATATCGGTTTTTGATCGATATGGAAAATTGATGAAGACATTTCGACACGATGATCTAGGTTGGGATGGAACGTTCGATCGGCGCCAAATGCCTTCAGATGATTACTGGTATAAGCTACAATTGGGCGAAGGCCGCATTATTACCGGGCATTTTGCCTTAAAACGCTAAAAATTGATGGTCTCACTGATGGTATAATGGCCACGACCTGTCTTTTTAGAGCGTGTGATCAATTCGCCTAAAAATCCCGCCATAAAAAGCTGTGTGCCGAGAATCATTGCGGTGAGTGATATGTAGAATTGGGGCCTATCGGTTATCAACCTACCGGTCGGATCTAAAAACAGTTTGTCGATACCCAGATAAAGGGCAAAACCAAAACCGACCAGAAACATCAATACCCCCAAGGCACCAAATAAGTGCATGGGCTGTTTGCCAAACTTTGTGACGAACCAGATGGTGATCAAATCTAAAAAACCGTTGAGAAAACGCTCTGCCCCAAATTTGGTCTTACCATATTTTCTGGCCTGGTGCACAACCACTTTTTCACCGATGTTCGAGTAACCTGCATTTTTGGCAAGTACGGGTATGTAACGGTGCATTTCACCAGATACCTCGATGGTCTTGACCACCTTTTTTTTGAACGCTTTTAGGCCACAATTGAAATCGTGCAATTGCACTCCAGAAGTTTTTCTTGCAGCCCAATTGAAGAGTTTTGAAGGTAGATTCTTGGTAATGATCGAATCGTAGCGTTTCTTCTTCCATCCCGATACAATGTCAAAGTCTTCCTCTTTGATCAATCGCACCAATTCGGGAATTTCTTCCGGACTATCCTGTAAATCGGCATCCATGGTAATGATGACATCGCCCTGGGCCTCTTTGAAACCAGCGTGCAATGCCTGTGATTTTCCAAAGTTTTTGAGAAAACGCAGCCCCTTGACATTCTGATTTTTTGAGGCAAGTGACTGAATGACCTTCCATGAATCATCACCACTGCCATCATCGATAAAAATGATTTCATAAGAAAAATGATTGGACTGCATCACGGCTGCAATCCAATCATGTAGTTCTGTCAGTGATTCTTGCTCGTTAAGTAAAGGAATTACAACGGATAGCTGCATTGCTCGATTCTCGAATTCCTTTCAAAAGTAGCATTTTTTGGTTTAGTAAGCAGGTTTGGCTTTTTTGAAGATGAGACCAGCGATAAGACCAGCCACCAATCCCATAATAGTATTGAAAATAAGTATTATCGGATAGGTAAGCCAAGCAAATTTTTTACGCATTTCTACGCCCTGCTGCCATTGTTCTTCGGTTATATTCGGATTTTGTGCAAAGGTTTTTTCTTTGGCTATGGCAGTTGCCTTCTCCATAAAATCCGGTTCTATGAGATTAGATTGAATCAAAAAGTAAATAATGCCAATAATGCCAGCAATCACCGCCGCACCTGTACCTATTTTAAGGGCTTGGGCGATGCTTAAAAAATCACCATTTGCTTTTCGAAAGTTTTTTACTGCAATGGCTACTACGACTACCATGATAAGAAATCCGATGCCGGTTACCGCCCAGTTTTGCTCATAGTGAGCTTTTTGTAAATAAAGAAATACGCTGAAAACAACTGATATGAGTCCTAATATCAAGCCATAATTCAATGCATATTTTCCCGTTTTAGGTTGTTGTTCCTCCATTTTTGAATATTTAAGTTGATTACAGGTTATTGGTTAACAATCTCCCAAAATTGTTACACCTAAAGGTACAGTTTTTTCTTTTTCAGGTTTTTTGGGTTGCCAGAAAATAAAAAATACTTAAATTTGCAGCCTGAAAATCTCGACTTTAAGATACTCTGAAGATGAAGAAAGGTGTACATCCTAAAAACTATAGACTTGTGGCGTTCAAAGACATGTCGAACGATGATGTCTTCATCACCAAGTCAACTGCAGAAGCAAAAGAGACCATAACCGTTGATGGTACTGAATATCCATTGGTAAAATTGGAAATCTCAAGAACCTCACATCCTTATTATACGGGTAAGACCAAATTGGTCGATACTGCTGGTCGAATTGACAAGTTCAAGAACAAATACAAGAAATTCGAAAAGCCTGCCAAAAAAGAAAAAGAGGCAGAATAACGAGTTTTTGACAAAATATACGGAACGCTCCCACCATTGGTCGGGGGCGTTTTTTATTTTTACAAAGAATTAAGGCCACACAATGAACTATATTCTATCTGACGGCGACAGCAGAACAGCATTGTTACCGTTTACCTTCACGCGTCCGGTCGCAGACATTAGAATCGGTATTCTCACCATTCGGGAGAAATGGGAAAAATGGTTACAAACCTCGACGAGCTCTTTGACCGAAGAATATCTGTCCATCAAATATCCTCTTAAAATGGAGGCTGAGAACATAGTGATCAATGGTGCCGTTTTGCCCAACGAGGCATTGGTAGGGGCAGTGATCGAACTCAGACCAAAACAAGCACTGATAGGTGAAGAAAAAGTGATTGCCTTTGCTACAGGTAATCCCGAGGAAGCTTTTGATTTGGATGATTATGAACGGATTGGTTTTGAGGGGGAATTGTTCATGATCAAAAACACTTGGGACATTTTTTCAAGAAACGGGGAGGCATTGCAGGCCGACTTTGACTTTCTCACCAAAGGAAGAAAAAGTGCCCCGATTTCAGATACCAACCATTTGGTACGTCCTGAGCATATTTTTGTCGAAGAAGGAGCCAAAATCGAATACAGCATTCTGAATGCGGCCAATGGCCCCATATACATTGGTAAAAATACAGAGGTCTGGGAGGGCAGCCTTATTCGTGGTGGTTTTGCCCTTTGCGAAAAGGCCGTGGTCAAGATGGGCGCCAAGATTTATGGCCCAACCACAGTGGGCCCCTATGGCAAGGTTTGTGGCGAGATCAACAACTCGGTCATTTTTGGCTATTCGAGCAAGGGCCATGAGGGGTATTTGGGCAACTCGGTACTGGGCGAATGGTGCAATATCGGAGCAGACTCGAACAACTCAAATCTCAAGAACAACTACGCAAAAGTACGGTTGTGGAACTATGCCACCGAAACTTTTGATCAAACAGGACTGCAATTCTGTGGACTCATGATGGGCGACCACAGCAAAACGGCCATCAATACCATGTTCAACACCGGTACGATCATAGGGGTGAACAGCAACATTTATGTACCAGGCTTTCCACGTAATTTCATACCCAGTTTCAGTTGGGGCGGGGCCTCTGGTTTTCGAACCTATAACCTGAAAGCTGCCTTTGACACCGCAAAGGTGATGATGGCCCGGCGTGGAAAGGAATTTGATGAAAAAGAACAGGCCATTTTAGAGCACGTCTATGAGGCCACAGAAAAATGGCGAAATTTCTAGGTCGCGTTTTACCTTTCTTTGGGCTGTTGTTGTGTTACACAATGGGTCATGCCCCCGTTGGCATATACGTTCCTAAAATCGATTCCCACGACTGTTCTATTTGGATAAATGGTCTGTATTTTTTGTAAAGCGATAACGTCATTTGGGTCATTGTAAATAGGCACAATGACTTTCGTATTGGCTATATAATAATTACAGTAAGAGCCTTTATAACCTAGATCTTTTCCATAAGTGGTCACAACATTGTTTTGGGTCAATGGCAATTTCAAAAAAGTATAGGCAACACCATCTTTATTTTTCGCAGCATACAATTTATCGATATCTGACTGTAGAACATCATATGCCAACAGGTCATCATTGTTCATGGTAACTATGGTGTTTGAGTTGCCGAATCTTGCGAAACCATCAATGTGTTGATCGGTTATATCTAGTCCCTTTTGACCATCCAACCAAATGAAGTGGGTTGCTCCCAAGTATTTTTGAAATATATTTTCAGCCACTACTTGTGTCATTCCCCGATTTCGATTCTTATTCAAAATCGAACTTTTGCAAGCCATCAATGTTCCATTTCCATCAAGTTCTACACTTCCACCTTCATTCACCATTATTGAATTTAGATCTACTACGGTTCTGTTTTGATCTTGTCCGATTTTAGTGGGAATTGTGTTGCAGTCTGCATAATCTGCTTTATTTCCCCATCCGTTGAACCCCCAATCTTGGATGACCAAATTTCCATTATGGTCATAAACATAGATCGGGCCATTGTCCCGTACCCAAAAGTCATCGGTAGGATATATGTAAAAACCGACATTGGTCAAGTCCACCGATTGTGCGTTAAGTAATGCAATGATTCTACTTTTCTCAGTTTCGTCATACGCGATTATATGTACTTTTTCACTTGTGATCAACTCTTTTGCAAGCTCGACCCAAGTTGGGTCAAGGTCATCTCGAAAATCAATACCGTATTGATAATGGTGCGGCCATTGCAACCAAGTGGCTTCATGGGGTTCGCTTTCTTCAGGAAAAATATACATTACTTCAGTCGCCAAAATCGGTTCTTTTATGGTTTGCTCGTCACATGAGTTTATCGTTGAAATAAGTATAACAAGAAAAAAAAGGACCATGATGTATCTATTCTCTTTTAATTCGTTCAAATGGTTGCCAACATTAGATTAAGTGGAGCTTGATGCTTCGACAATGTTCAGCACAAGTAACGAAGTTCGATGAATTTTTTTAGAGTTTCAACAGCAACGGTGTACGGTTTTTATGGCATATTGCCAGGTTGTGATGACTTGCTGGCTATTGATTATCTTTGCAACCTGCAAAAATCAAGACATTCGATGAAAAAAGTCGCCTTTTACACCTTGGGCTGCAAGCTTAACTTTTCAGAAACTTCGACCATTGCAAGAAGTTTTGAGGGCGAAGGTTTTCAACGTGTTGATTTCTCAGAAACTGCCGATATCTATGTCATCAACACCTGCTCGGTGACCGAGAATGCCGATAAACGCTTTAAAACCATTGTCAAGCAAGCGCAGAAAACCAATGCAGAAGCTTTTGTCGCCGCAGTGGGCTGTTATGCCCAGTTGAAACCTGAAGAACTGGCTGATGTTGAGGGGGTAGACCTGGTCTTGGGGGCTACGGAAAAGTTCAAGATCACCGATTATTTGAATGACCTGACCAAGAATGAAATAGGTGAAGTGCATTCATGTGAGATCGAAGAGGCCGATTTTTATGTGGGCAGCTATGCCATAGGTGATAGAACCCGTGCTTTTCTAAAGGTACAGGATGGCTGTGATTACAAGTGCACCTATTGCACAATACCCCTTGCACGTGGCATTTCACGCAGTGATACCCTTGCGAATGTCTTGAAAAATGCTTCAGAGATCGCCGCAAAGGGCATTAAGGAAATTGTACTGACAGGAGTGAATATCGGTGACTATGGCAAAGGGGAATTTGGCAACAAAAAGCACGAACATACTTTTTTCGATTTGGTAAGAGCGTTGGATAGGGTAGAGGGTGTTCACCGTTTGCGCATCTCTTCGATCGAACCGAACCTCTTAAAAAACGAGACCATTGACTTTGTGGCGAACAGCAAGAGTTTTGTGCCACACTTCCATATTCCACTGCAAAGTGGCAGTGACAAGATTTTAAAATTGATGCGCAGGCGTTACTTGACCAATTTGTATGTCGACAGGGTAGCTCGAATCAAAAAAGCGATGCCCCACGCTTGCATAGGCGTGGATGTGATCGTGGGTTTTCCCGGCGAAACGGATGAGGATTTCTTGCACACCTATCATTTTTTGAACGAATTGGGGGTTTCTTACCTGCATGTCTTTACCTATTCTGAACGAGACAATACGCTGGCCGCAGAAATGGAGGGCATTGTTCCCAAACATATCCGCAACAAGCGAAGCAAAATGCTTAGGGGGCTATCGGTCAAAAAGCGACGTGCTTTCTATGAAAGCCAGTTGGGGTGTAAGAGAACAGTACTTTTCGAGGGTGAAAATAAAGCAGGATATATTCATGGCTTCACCGAAAACTATGTGAAGGTAAAGGCACCATGGGATCCTGGGTTGGTGAATACCCTACACGAGGTAGAATTGACGACGATCGATGAAGATGGTTTGGTTCGGTTCGCATTTGTGGAGGAAAAAATTATGGCATAAAAAATCCCGCTCGAAAGCGGGATGTTTTTTAGATTCGTATTCCAACCGGGAGCATTTCTTTATACTGTCGGTTTTTTCGCAAAAAGCCCGCAATGTGTGGGCTTGTTGGTACCACCCTTTGATTTTGCTCTTGAATGTGGTGGAGTACTTCTTTGATGAAAGCTTCTTTAAAGCCTTCTTTAGAAATTTCTTCTGGTATTACCAGCTTGGTCAAAAAGATCTTACGCTCTTGTGATGAATACTCGATTTTGGCAAGATGTCCATCGACTTTAGTTTCAAATTGGCGCAAGAAACTATTGTCCTTAATTTCCATTTCAATCATATAGTTTAGTTTAATTTTGGCACCAGATAAAAAAATTACGATGTCCTAGCTCGTAATTTTTTGATTTTATATGGCAGGGTGATTTGTGCAGAGGGTTAGGCCCGTTACAAATCTGACACAAAAGTAGTTAAAATATACCGAATATCCTATTTTTAATCGACCATAAGCAGAATATGAAGGCCGATAAGATTCCTGTTTATTTTATGCCCGGTATGGCGGCCAGCCCATCGATATTTGACGGTATTGGATTATCGGATAAAAAGTTTGAGGTACAACGGCTTTCATGGTTCGTACCTGAAAAGGGAATGACCTTTGAAGCGTATGCCAAAAAAATGTGCCGATCGATCCGTCATGACAACGTTGTTTTGATAGGAGTATCGTTCGGGGGGCTTTTGGTACAAGAGATGGCGAATTATATATCCACCAGAAAAGTAATTGTTATTTCAACGGTCAAGAGCCATAAAGAATTACCAAAACGAATGCTTTTCGCAAAGTACACCAAGGCACATAAACTGTTGCCGACCGGTATGGTGAACAACGTTGAGCTACTGGCAAAATATGCCTTTGGTGAAACGGTGACAAAGCGATTGGAACTTTATGAGCAGTACCTCTCGATAAGAGACAAGCATTATATCGATTGGTCAATTGATAAAATTGTGAATTGGAAACAGGAAAGACCACCTGATAACCTGATTCATATTCATGGGGAGAAAGATGCGGTATTTCCCATTTCGAACATCAAAGATTGTATCACCGTGAAAAATGGCACGCATACGATGATCATTCACAGGGCAAAGTGGTTCAACGAGCACCTGCCCACAATTATTTTGGAATCATAGAGTTCTAAATAGTAACTTGCAGTATAATTATCAAACAAACATGAAACATCTCAAAAACATATTGGCCGTGATCGGGGCACTTTTTGTGGTAGGAAGTCTGATCTATGCCGTTCAAAGTACTCCAGAGACGAAAGAGACCAAAAAACAGACAGAAGGGGAAATCGATAAACATGTCAGTGATGGTTACCGTATCAGTGCTATCGATATTCCTGAAGACCTCAATTTTGCAGGTGAACAGGTACCGCTTGATGATCCTGAAATCATGGAACGTGTCGACCGAGAGTTTTTGGTCAATACCTACTGGCAATCAAATGCCCTATTGTTGATGAAACGGGCCAACAAGTATTTCCCCATCATTGAGCCCATCTTGGCCAAAAACGGAATCCCAGATGATTTCAAATATTTGGCGGTTGCCGAAAGTGGTCTGCAAAACGTGGTTTCGCCTGCCGGTGCCACAGGTTTTTGGCAGATATTGAAAACGACTGGCAGAGAATACGGTTTAGAGGTCAATAGCAATGTTGATGAACGCTACCATGTTGAAAAAGCGACCCAAGTGGCCTGCGATTACCTCAAAAAGTGGAAAGACCGCTTTGGCACTTGGACACTTACCGCTGCAGCATACAATGCAGGACCAGCCGGAATTCAAAAGTATATGAACATTCAAAAGGTCGATGATTATTATGATCTGCTATTGGGTGAAGAAACCGGGCGTTATGTGTTTCGGATCATGGCCATCAAAGAGATTTTGTCACAACCGGAAAAATATGGCTTTGAATTGGAGAAGAAGGATCTCTATGAAGCAGTGCCCACATTTTCGGTAGAGGTTGATACTGTGGTATCGAGCTGGGCAGATTTTGCATCCCTTTATGAAATCAGCTACAAGGTGCTGAAGCGTCACAATCCTTGGCTACGAGAACCACATTTGAACAATGGTTCTGGCAAAATGTACGTGATAGAGATTCCGAATAAGGGATATTACCGAGAGAGCAAATAAGGCTAAATACGTTTCATCTGCTGCTGCATCATTTTGATCTGCTCGGTCAGCATGTTGTTCTTATCCAACTTTTTGGCTTCTTGAAGTAGGGTAGTGGCCTCACGTTTTCTTCTTTTCTGCATCGCTATGCCCGCCAGGCTCAATTTGGCCATGGCCACATCATAATCCATATTGAGACCTAATTTCAGCGCTTTCCTAAAATACTTTTCCGCTTGCGTCAGATTTTTTTGTGAATAGATGATACCGTGCAAGTAGTTATAGTAGCCCTGCTGCTTTTTGACCAATGCCGCTTCTGGATTTTTGATTCTTGAAAGCCATCTTTGGGTGCCCTCCATATCTTGTTTGCGCATTCTTAAGAAAGCCATCAAAATGAACTCATTGCGGAAATAGAGAAAAATAAAGACCAATGAGAGCAGAATCAAAAAAATACCGTTGCCAATGTAACCCTCGGCAAACTGATACCCTGCATACCCCACGATCAAGGCCGCTATGACGATTTTTATATTTTTATGGAACATTTATGGTCGCTTTTATGAAATTTCTGTCTAGTCGAGACATCATTTTTTCGGGCCAACAAAAGTAACAAAAACTTGGGGAATAATTTCTTGAACCCATTTGCCGAAGTAAAAACTCTTTGTATATTTGCGCCCAGAATTTTTTGGGTAGTCGTAGAACTATCCTGAATCCATAAAAAATTTCACTGATGAAAAGAACGTATCAGCCATCGAAACGGAAGAGAAGAAACAAGCATGGCTTCAGAGAGCGCATGGCAACGGCCAGTGGTCGTAAGGTTCTTGCCCGAAGAAGGGCCAAAGGAAGAAAGAAATTGTCTGTTTCATCTGAGCCAAGACATAAGAAATAAATGACTGTCAATAACTTTTAATTGAAAGGTGCTACTTTTTTGTTTAGCACCTTTTTTTTGACCTAGTTTTAACGTTTGAAGAAAAATCAACTGACAAAATGCCCAAAAGAGACGATCTCAAATCAATATTGATCATTGGTTCTGGCCCAATCATTATCGGTCAGGCATGCGAATTCGATTATTCAGGATCACAAGCACTTCGTTCTTTGCGCGAAGACGGTATCGAAACGGTTTTGATCAATAGCAATCCTGCCACGATCATGACGGATCCCACGATGGCCGATCATGTGTATCTAAAACCGTTGAACACCAAATCGATCATTGAGATTCTTAAGAAACACCCGAACATCGATGCGGTTTTGCCGACCATGGGCGGGCAAACGGCACTGAACCTTTGTATCGAGGCCGATGAAAAAGGTATTTGGGAAGATTTTGAGGTTGAGATCATCGGTGTCGATATCGATGCCATCAACATCACGGAAGATAGGGAGAAGTTCAGGGAATTGATGTTGAAAATAGGGATCGGTATGCCGCCACAGGCCTCGGCGACCTCTTTTTTGAAAGGAAAGGAAATCGCCCAAGAATTTGGCTTTCCATTGGTAATACGCGCTTCATTCACTCTTGGGGGCGCAGGTGCCTCGATCGTATACGATCCAGAAAGATTTGACAACCAGTTGAGCCATGCATTGGAAGTTTCCCCTATCCACGAGGTGATGATCGATAAGGCTTTGATGGGTTGGAAAGAATATGAATTGGAGTTGTTGCGCGACAAGAACGACAACGTGGTCATTATCTGTACCATCGAGAACATGGATCCCATGGGCATCCATACGGGCGATTCCATTACGGTAGCTCCTGCGATGACCCTTTCTGACCGCACATTTCAGCGTATGCGTGATATGGCCATACATATGATGCGCAGTATCGGTGATTTTGCGGGCGGCTGTAATGTACAGTTTGCCGTGAGTCCAGATGAGAAAGAAGACATTATTGCCATAGAGATCAATCCGAGGGTATCGCGATCATCGGCTTTGGCCTCAAAGGCAACCGGGTATCCTATCGCCAAAATAGCGGCCAAACTTGCCATAGGGTATTCGCTTGATGAACTTGACAATCAAATCACCAAATCTACATCGGCACTTTTCGAGCCGACATTGGATTATGTAATCGTAAAAATACCCCGTTGGAATTTCGATAAGTTTGAAGGCTCTGACCGTACCTTGGGCCTACAAATGAAATCAGTGGGCGAGGTAATGGGCATTGGCCGTTCATTTCAAGAAGCCCTGCACAAGGCCACACAATCACTTGAGATCAAAAGAAACGGATTGGGTGCCGATGGCAAGGGCTACAAAGATTATGAGACCATCATCCAAAAATTGACCGTACCGAGTTGGGATCGTGTATTTGTCATTTATGATGCCGTACAATTGGGTATTCCATTGAACCGTATACATGAGATTACCAAAATCGATATGTGGTTCTTGCGACAATATGAAGAACTGCACCTGTTAGAGCAAGAGATTTCGACCTATACCATTGCCACGCTGCCCAAAGCCCTGTTGCTTGAGGCCAAACAAAAAGGCTTTGCCGATCGGCAGATCGCCCATATGTTGGATTGTTGGGAAAGCGAGGTGCACAAAAAACGAATGGAGCTGAACATCAATCGGGTGTACAAATTGGTCGATACCTGTGCAGCCGAGTTCAAGGCGATGACACCTTATTATTACTCCACTTTTGAAGAAGAAATCGAGACAGCTGACGGTAAACGTTACGTGGCCAACGACAGTGAGGTTTCAAACAGAAAGAAAATCGTGGTACTGGGTTCTGGTCCCAACCGCATAGGGCAGGGCATCGAGTTTGATTACTGTTGCGTGCACGGTGTGTTGGCAGCTGCTGAATGTGGTTATGAGACCATAATGATAAACTGTAACCCCGAAACGGTCTCAACCGATTTTGATACGGCCGACAAACTATATTTTGAACCTGTTTTTTGGGAACATATCTACGATATCATTCTTCACGAAAAACCTGAGGGAATCATTGTTCAGTTAGGTGGTCAGACCGCTTTGAAACTGGCCGAAAAGCTTGACAAATATGGCATCAAGATCATCGGTACCAGTTTTCAGTCGTTGGATTTGGCAGAAGATCGTGGAAGCTTTTCCACCCTGCTGAAAGAAAACGATATTCCCTATCCACGTTTCGGAACCGCTGAAAGTGCCGATGAGGCACTGCAATTGGCCGACGAACTCGGTTTTCCGTTGTTGGTCAGGCCTTCTTATGTATTGGGCGGACAGGGAATGAAAATTGTCATCAATAAAAAAGATCTTGAAGCCCATGTGGTTGATTTGCTCCGAAAGATTCCCAATAACAAATTGTTGCTAGATCATTATTTAGATGGTGCCATTGAAGCAGAGGCCGATGCCATCTGTGATGGGGAAGAAATTTATATCATTGGCATCATGGAGCATATAGAGCCTTGTGGTATTCATTCAGGTGATTCAAATGCTACCTTGCCACCGTTCAATTTGGGCGAATTTGTGATACAGCAGATAAAAGACCATACCAAAAAGATAGCCCTTGCGCTGAACACGGTGGGGCTCATCAATATTCAGTTCGCCATCAAAGACGATACCGTGTTTATCATCGAAGCAAATCCACGTGCCTCCCGTACCGTGCCCTTTATCGCAAAAGCCTACGGAGAGCCTTATGTGAACTATGCCACCAAAGTGATGTTGGGTGAAAAGAAAATCAAGGATTTTGATTTTAATCCACACTTGGATGGTTACGCCATCAAACAACCCGTTTTTTCTTTCAATAAATTCCCCAATGTAAACAAGAATTTGGGGCCAGAAATGAAGAGTACTGGTGAAAGCATCCTCTTCATAGATAGTTTGAAAGATGATGATTTCTATAACCTGTATTCAAGACGGAAGATGTATCTGAGCAAGTAGACCATCTTCCGCCTTTGGTTTGCCATTGATCTTTATTCAAGCTTTAGATTGTCAGTGGCATCTAAACGTGCGACAATGCCCCAGCCAAAGAAGTAATGGGCGACCCCAAGCAAAAGTTCGTTATCACCTTTTTTTAGGGGCAGCATGATTTCGCTGTTATCTATGGTACATCTCCCTCTGGGTTGCTTCATACCTGGTGAACCGTAATAATTCTTGTCGATGTAAAGGGGCTGGCCGTCAATGAGCACCCATATCTCGTCACTGAACCCGAGTTTTAAACGGCGTATTTGGTCTATTTCAGATTTGATGTTCGTTTTCAACCATACCAAACGTCGCTTGCCATTTTCTGTGGCGCCGTACAATCTTGTGAGATTGACCATGCCACGGCGCTCAGCCGTTATTGGTTTCCAACTAGAATCATCGAGTAACGTACTGTCTATCACCACCCCTGGGTTTCTAGGTATACCTTTCATGATATCTACATTGAAAGGGAGGTCAACAGGGGCCGAAACAGACCAATTTTTTAAATAACGGGTATCACTATAAGCAGGGTCATAGCCTTCTACCTTGGGTAAATCTTCGGTTGCGTTAGGTGTAATGGTCAGGTTGGCATAAATGACGCTACCGGTCAGGTAAATACTTCCTGATTTTCGGCTACCCTCGAAACAGGGCACATATAGGGCCACCTTGTTCATATCATTCACATATACCTTCATTTGTTTTTCGCTTATGACCAATTTCACATGGTTCCACCTTTGGTCGTAAATCGCTGCGGCAGCTTGGTAATCGTCGGTCATGTCCCACATGTTTACGCCATCGATCACCGTGGCATATTGCATGGTGTAACGGCTCAACGGATCTACCGTGCCGAAGTAGCGTATATAGAACAGTTCTGTATTTTTTTGATCATTGGATGAACGAAAACCAATACCGGGAAATCCTCTTCCCGTGAATTCCACATCATATTCAATGGTTCCATCGGTAAACTCATAATCTTTTAGCATAATATTTATCCCTGAATCGGTTTTCGGGCGGACAGCGTCGACATTTTTATAGGTTATGAATTCAACATTATCTGCATTGTGCTCCCATGCCCCTGCTTTCATGGGGACATTTATTTTCTTTTGTTGTGCATTGCTTTTCATCGCAAAAACAATACAGATTATGACCAAGACTTTTCTAGTGATACATTTCATCTTTTAGGATTTAAAACTTAATTTCATAAGACTAAAAGTATTCCATAGAATTTTTGATCTGGTCAAATGAGTTGTTCAATTTGGTTTAATCCTGTTCAATGGATGGGTTGTTCCATAGGCGTTGTAATTTTATGAAAAAGTCCGTTACACGAATGAAGAAATACCTCATCTTGCGCATTGAGGAGCATTTGGGTTGGGGTTCTGGCAGCTCTTGGACACATAGGGATTTTACCCAGCTAAGTGAAAAAATTCTTGACGTTACCGGAAAGCAATTGAGCGTGACGACATTAAAGCGGGTCTGGGGGCGAACAACGACCATTGCCAGCCCAAGTGCAGCAACATTTGATATTCTTTCAGAATTTATAGGATTTGATAACTGGCGACATTTTCAACGGGAATATGGGAGCGGGAAAACAGCCTTAAAGAAAAAAGGGGCCCGATTACATTTTTGGAAATGGGGCTTGGGGGCTCTAGGTTTAGGTCTGTTGACTTTTGTGATTTGGTCGCAAAGCAAAGTACCCATTGAAAAAACAGCTCCAAGTAAGAATCGATTGGCATCGAAAGCTGTTTTGTTTGAATTGAACAAAGTTGCCACTGGTTATCCGAACACCGTTATTTTCCGATATGACTATGGAGATTTAGACTACGACTCCATTAGTATTCAACAATCTTGGGATGTCAGAAAGCAAATTCCCTTAAAAGAAGCAAAGGGTCTGGTCACTTCTACCTATTACAGGCCTGGGTACTTTTTGGCAAAGCTTATTGCCGATGGGCAAATATTGGAAGAGCGCGATCTCTATATTCCCACAGATGGTTGGCAGGGAATGGTATCGGGGAATGGGGAGCTATCTTATTTGAAACCCGGCGAACTACATGATAGAAATAGTGTGGGCATTGCACCAGAAATTCTAAATGAGCTCGAGGAAATGGATGATGGAAAACTCTATTTGGCCCATTTATCACCTGCACCAGATATAGATGGTAGCGATTTTGAATTGACCACTTCCTTTAGAATGGCCAAGGCTATGGAAAGCAGTATTTGCCATAACGTTAGAATGACAATTACGGGTACCAGAGAGGTAATATCACTGGCGTTCAGTAGACCGGGCTGTGTGGGAGATTTGTCCTTTTTTATCGACAAAGGAATGGTCTCTGGAAAGAACCATGATTTTTCGGCGTTCGGTAGGGATACCGATCAATGGACCCATTGCCGCATGAGGGTCAACAAAGGGTTTTTAAAGGTATTTGTTGAACAACAAGAAGTCTACTCGAAAGAACTTACCGTTGATTTGGGCAAGATAGGTGGCGTTCAGTGGTATTTTGAAGGATTGGGGGAAATAAATGAATTAAGGTTGGCAGATGAACAACAAGAAATTGATCTTGTTGGCCCAGAACAGAAAAGCGCCCAGTGAGAATCCTTCTCATTGACAGTATAAAAGAACTTTATTATCTGTATTTCATAAGGAAGGTGTATTTATCGAAATAGAAATGTGCAAGGCATTCTATCAGTTGTACCAAACCGCATATCGCTTTCTTCTTAGTTCCATAGCCAGTTTTTCTTCCATTTTTAGGGCTGTTGCACGATCGGTCATCGGTTCGATGTGGTTGTACAGACTGGGGCGTAGATAACTACCATATTTTCTAACAATGCTCGATGAAAGATTGTGCCCTCTTTTATTGGTGTACCCCATTTTATGCTGCAAAAAACGTTCTTTGGGGGTTTTGCTGGTCATGCCCACATAGAGACACTCCAAGACACCATTGAATTGTGGATTGGCTTCCCGAAACCGGCGGTGCTCGGTAAAAACCTTTTTACTGAGTTCCACTACATAAACACGGTATTGGGTTTTGGGCATGCTTTTGTGTTGGTTTTCTTTCCCTGAAACAAAATTATTTGGGTAGTCTACTTTTGACCAATGCAATTTGGCCCATATGATTGGCCGTGTGTTTCAGTATATGAAACCATGCCCAATGATTGTTCATGCCCTCATCGATATTGGCGGCAAACCAAACATCATCTCTCGCTTTGAATCCTTCAAGGGTTTTGTTCCTGACCTCATTCCAAACAGCTAAATAATAAGATATTGGTTTCCCTCTCAATTTCTCGCGTGATTCCATACTCAATCCTCCCGCAATTCCGAAAAATTCTGCTTCATCGGGTGTCCAAACCCGTTCTTCCAAGGTTTCCACCTGAATGTAAGATTCAGTGGCAGCTATATGCATAATTATGGCACCAATACTATTGGCCTCGTCATCGAACAAGAAATCAGTTTGCTCTTGGCTCAAACCTTGCACATCAGCTGTAATGAGGTCTTTTAGCTCTTCGAGCATATCTACCATTATGCCAATTTGGGGCGAATAACCCTCTCTAGGGATTATTTCATTCTGTGCGCTCAAAAGTGAAATTGAAAAACACACAATGAGAAATGAAATGTTTCTCTTTAGAAATCTCATAGCAATATTAAAAATTAGGTGTATTTCATTAAAACTTTACGTCGATTAACCTATAACATCAGTTTAGTACAATTGGTCATATGCTTATTGAATAGTGTACGCGTTGAACCTATCGTCAAAACAATACCATATCTGTGTTGCTTCATTGTCATTTGCTATTCCTGCCAATCTGTATGAAAAATACCTTCTCTATCAATGCGCTCGTAGGTATGCGAACCAAAATAATCACGTTGTGCTTGAATCAGGTTTAAGGGCAACCGCTGAGAGGTGTAGGCATCGAAGTAGATCAGTGCATTGGAAAGTCCGGGCAAAGGAATGCCATTTACCGCCCCATAGCTGACTAGTTCCCTTGCAGCATCTACCGTACTTTGAACCTTTTCGACAAACGATTTTGAAAGTAATAGGTTCTGTAATTCGGGTTCTGATTGGTAGGCTTCAGTAATATCGGCCAATAACGCGGCACGAATAATGCAACCTGCGCGCCAGATTTTGGCGATTTCCCCTAAATCAAGTTCATAGCCATATTCTTTGCTGGCATCGGCCAATTGGTGCATACCTTGCGCGTAGGCCATGATAAACGCAAAATAGAGGGCTTGTTCGGCCTTTTCCACCAAGGCACTTTTTATAAATGCTTCTGGCTCTGGCCTATCGTAGCGTTCATCTGCTTTGGTTCGTTCTGCCTTAAGTGCCGAGATTTCACGCATGCTGACAGCAATATCAATGGTCGGTACGGGTATGCCGAGATCCATGGCGTTTTGTGAGGTCCATTTGCCCGTGCCTTTTTGTTTGGCCTTGTCAAGGATCATATCGACCAAATCGCCATCGGTCAGGTCATCTTTTTGGGCGAAGATCTCAGAGGTAATCTCTACCAGAAATGATTGCAATCGACCCTGATTCCATTCTGAATAGGTTTTATGCAGTTCTTCGTTGGATAACTTTCCGGCTTTTTTCAGTAGGTCATAAATTTCGGAGGTCAATTGCATGAGGCCATACTCAATGCCATTGTGCACCATTTTCACATAGTTGCCGGCCGATTTTGGTCCGAGATAGGCCACACATGGCTCACCCTTATATTTAGCGGAAACTGCTTCAAAAATGGGTTTTACGTGTTGATAGGCCGCTTTCGAGCCTCCAGGCATAATGCTGGGACCCAACCGGGCCCCTTTGGCACCTCCAGAAACCCCGGCACCAAAAAAGTTGATGCCCTTTTCTTTCAGGTAGGCTTCACGACGATCGGTATCGGTAAAAAATGAATTTCCTCCATCAATGATAATATCCTCCTCATCCAAGAGCGGCAATAGACTTTCAATGACACTGTCGACGATTTTTCCAGCGGGAACCAACAGCATGATTTTCCGAGGTTTGGAAAGCGAGTTGACAAAAACGGTGGCATCAACACTGGCATTGACCCTGTTGGGGTCGCCACCTTCCTCAATCAAAGCGTTTACTTTCGCTTCATCCAAATCGTTGCCAAAGGCTGTAAAGCCATTATCGGCGACATTGAGAATGAAGTTTCTGCCCATTACCCCCAAGCCTACCAATCCGAAATCATATAGCTGTGCTGTCATTGCCTATTATCAAAGTTTATGAAGTTTTTCCTTAACCTAATTCCTAAAAAGGAAACCTAAAATAAACCTTATATTCGTGAACCTCAAATATTGGTTGATGCATCGCTAACATTTCTGATTCATGAAAAAAACTGCAGACCAGATGCTGGTCATTTTTGGAGCTTCGGGCGATTTGACGGCCCGTAAATTGGTACCTGCTCTTTTTAACCTACATCTTTCGAACAATCTGCCCGATAACTTCGTGGTTTTGGGAGTGAGTAGAAGTGATATGACCGATAAGGCGTTTCGCAAAAAGGTAGTGCTCGAAAGTACATACCTCACTGAAAAGATAAAGGATGCAGGACCGGAACGGGTCAAGGATTTCGCGGACAAGTTTTTTTATGAAGATTTGGGCAGTTCGTATGATACCGATTACCAACGACTCAGAAACCGTATCGAAGATTTGAACGATATGCTCAAAACGGCAGGGAACATTATCTATTACCTTTCAACCCCGCCCACGCTATATGAGACCATTGCGAAGAATCTGGCAGACGTCAAGCTCAACACCCAAAACAACGGTTGGAAACGCTTGATCGTAGAAAAGCCGTTTGGCTACAGTTTAGAAACGGCCAGAGAATTGAATATCGGACTGCAACAATATTTCAATGAATCACAGATATATCGTATTGACCATTATTTAGGTAAAGAAACTGTTCAGAACCTATTGGTGACCCGCTTTGCCAACAGTATTTTTGAGCCCCTTTGGAATCGTAACTATATCAATCATGTAGAAATAACCAATGCTGAAAGTGTAGGTGTTGAGAAAAGAGGGGGCTATTATGACAAATCAGGGGCCCTAAGGGATATGTTTCAAAACCACTTGTTGCAAATCGTGTCTTTGGTGGTCATGGAACCTCCGATCGGTGATGCCCCAGAGGAAATTCGAAACGAAAAGGTGAAAGCATTGAAGTCGTTGCGCATCATACGTGATGAAAAGACATTGCATGAAAATACCATTAGGGCGCAATATGTGGCGTCAGAGGTCAATGGTAAAAAAATAAAGGGCTACCGCGAAGAAGAAGGGGTAGATGCCAATTCAACGACAGAGACCTACGCGGCCATTAAGTTTTTTGTCGATAACTGGCGCTGGCATGGTGTTCCGTTCTATGTGCGTACCGCTAAACGTATGCCCACCAAAGTGACCGAAGTGGTCATACACTTCAAGTCGCCCCACCATCAAATATTCAGTGATGCAGGTATGAGCGGTAAAGACAACAAGTTGATCATCAGAATACAACCAGATGAAGGCGTGCTCATCAAATTTGGGGTGAAAGTGCCCGGACAAGGATTTAAGGTCGAAAGGGCAAACCTTGATTTTTATTATTCAAGTCTTACCGAGACCCACGTAATGCAGGCTTATGAACGTTTGTTGCTCGATGCCATGCAAGGTGATGCCACACTCTATGCCCGAGCCGATGAGGTTGAAGCTGCATGGGAGTTTGTGGATCCCATTCTAGAGTATTGGGAAAACGGAAAAGATATACGCATGTATGGTTATGCCGCTGGGGTATGGGGGCCTGAAAATGCCGATGATCTGATTGATGGCATTGGTTATTGGCGAAATCCGGGTGAGAATTTGGCCGATGATCCCGGGTATTGTGTGATTTGTTAGACGTTAGACGTTAGACGTTAGACGGTGGACGTTAGACGGTGGACGCTGGGCGCTGGATGTTAGATGCTGGATGTTAGATGCTGCATACTGCACACTGAATATTTTACGGAGGGGACAATACAGACACAAAATAATGGAGGTAAAGATATATAAAGATAAACAAGAAGTGGCCCAACAATTCTCGGCCTACTTTGCGGATTTGGTTCACAGGAAGCAGACTTTTCATGTGGCTCTTTCAGGAGGCAGTACGCCAAAATTAGCTTTCGATGTTTTGGCTTCCGAATATGGACCGAAAATAGATTGGTCAAAAATTCATTTTTATTGGGGTGATGAACGCTGCGTGCCGCCCGATGATGATGACAGCAATTATAAGATGACCGTTGAACATCTTTTTTCAAAGATAGATGTTCCGAGAGCCAATATTCATCGAATTTTGGGCGAAAGTGACCCAAAGCGCGAAGCACTTCGCTATGCCAATCTTTTGGAAATCAATTTAGATAGGGTAGCGGGTGTACCGCAATTCGATTTGGTGCTGTTGGGAATGGGCGATGATGGACATACGGCTTCGATATTTCCGCATGAAATCGAACTTTGGAATGCCCATGACCATTGTGTGGTGGCCACGCATCCTGATTCCAAGCAAAAACGTGTCTCCATAAACGGTAAGGTCATCAATAGGGCCAAAGAGGTCATTTTTTTGGTCACTGGGGCTTCAAAAGCTGAAAAAGTGAATGAAATCCATAATCAAAAAGAAGGTCATGAAAAGTATCCGGCTGCATTGGTAAAGCCAAAGTCGGGAAAGTTGACCTGGTTTTTGGACGAGGAGGCCGCTCAGTGATTTTCCAATGTACATTCCCACGATTTACTGATGCAAATAAATATGGACAGCGCTCGTTATAATAGTCACTTTATCCATAATTGTACACAATAAAGCCCATGATGAAATTTTTCTTTACTCTTTTTACAGTTCTTTTTATAAGCTCTTACAACTATTCCCAAACACAAGATCTGATAGCCCTTTCATTGGGGCAATATGTTGGTTTTGATGTGATATTGGACGAAGACAGGGATGTGTACGGATATGTTTCCATTTATGCCAAAGATGAAGTTGATGAGACAAATAAAGCCTTTGAAGCCGTTTTGTTGGACAGGAACTTGAACAAGGTATCCAATCTGGAATTTTTGGCCTCGAATACGATAGACTCTTTTCAAGCTTATATGAACCCCGATGGCCAAATCATCTTTTTACCATTTGCATATGGGTATTATTTCAACAATTACAAATATTCAGATATGCTTGAGGTAGACTTTAAATTAAAAGAAACAAAACCTTATAAACTACAATGCTATAAAGAGAATGGATCGTTTGAAGATTGTAAAACCTATCAAACCTTTAAAGAGAAAAGAAAGGATGACAAAAGAAATTTCAAAGAGAAAGGCTACATATATGATAGCGATGTCTATGAGATAAGAAACGACTATTCATTGATTTTGGATAGAAAGCGTTACAAAAAGTTTTATGATGATGTGACCATAAAGGTATTTGATGATGCAAAAGAGAAAAAATGGGAAAAGATCATTGATTCGACCGGTTCTCAAAAAGGGTTTATGAACGTAGATATGTTCTGGAAAAATCTAAACAAAAGCAAAAATGTGTATACCATCATTTCTCGATTTGATAGGGGCGATGCCTCATCGAAATATCTATCATCGTATGAAAATGTTTACAATACCAAGCATTGGAGCAAGATAGCCGGATTTAATATAGAAACTGGAGAACAGGTGTTGGATGAGGACATCTCTGGCAAGTATGTTCATACTTCCGATGTACTTGCACGGATGGAAACAGATGATCATTTGATAGATGTCAGGGTTTTGAATAATGGCACCGGATCCCAGATTGGCTTCAGACGCACCAAAATTGGACTAAAAGACAATACCATTGAATGGGATGATCTATTGTTTGAAAGTATGATCGGTAAAATCGATCGCTTGAACAAATACGGTGCTATAGGTGGCAACTATAAACTGAACCCAATAGCATCATTTGTCAATCAAGATGGATCCGTTTATATTTTGACAGAAGAGTATAAAAGTGCCTACAACGTACTATGGGGCTATACCGTCAATAAAAACAAAGACTTCTTTTTGATACGGACGACCCCAGACTTCACATTGGAAAGTATCGACCGTATTGAAAAAGATAAATCGAAATATGCGTACACTGATTTTTTGTTTTGGCAGCGATTGAGCAATGAGAACAATGATATCGCCTTCTTTTATACGGACAAAAGACAGGGTGAGGAAGAAAAACAAAAATATAGGATTCTTGGGGTATGCACCATTATTGATGGAGAATTTAATAGGGAAGAGCTGACCATAGAATCGAGATCCGAAGAATTTGTAATTGTGCCTTCAGTAGCCAAGCGAGGTTATATCATGTTGCATGAGTTTAACAAAAAAGAAGACTATAACGCAGTACGACTAGAAAGGTTAAATTATTGAAAATGAGATTTTTACTTATTTTTTGTTTTGTCTTTTCCAGTGCATTCTCACAGAAAAACACCACTCTTGATACTTTAGACCACAAACATAGAAAAGCCAGCAAGGAGTTTTTTGTAAACAAGCTCGATCGGTTTGGAGATGAGTTGAATGGCAAATATTCAAACAAGGTCAACGATGAACTGCAAAAAAATATTGAAGATTTCAAAACGTTTTTTTCCAAAAGTATCGATAGGGGAGAATATGTGTACAACACCCCGTTCAATGGTAAAGTAGAAGAAATCTATACCGAGATTTATCAAAAAAACCCGACGGTACCCAAAGATTTTCAGCTATTGGTATCGCGAAATATTTCATTGAACGCTTTTTGTCTTGCCAATGGCACCATGGTCGTGAATACCGGTGCAATTCACTATTTGGAGAACGAGTCACAATTGGCGGCCATAATCTGCCATGAAATTGCCCATAAACTTTTAGATCATTCAGAAAATGGTATTGTAAAAAGTGCAATTGAAAAACACTCCAAAGAATCGAAAAAAGAGACTAGAGACATCAAAAGACAAAAATTTAATCGACAAGAACGTGCCTTTTCAATTGTAAAAGAGAAACTATTCAATCATAGCAAGGAAAATAGGAAGCACGAATTTGAGGCCGATTCTGTTGGCTTTTTACTACTTAGGAAGACCAAATACAAGCCATCGGAATTTTTGAGGGCGTTAGACCTTTCATTGCAGTATGATACCATTAAACCTGCAAATCTAGATATTGGTATCTATAAAGAAATATTTGATATTCCCGACCAACCGTTTCAAGAAAAGTGGCTAGAGAAAGAAGACTTCACAAAGTATGATTATGTATATGAAGAAAAGATTTCAAGTGATTCGATAAGTACCCATCCAGAAATTGTACAACGAATTGAAAAGCTTAAAACAGATTTTCATGAATTAAGGGATGTCGCTGTCGATACGTTGAAACTCACTGCAAATGGTGAATATGCCGAGTTGCGGGCAAGAGCAAAAAAAGATCAGGTGGCCCATTTGTTCGCGCTCAAAAAGTATGGCTTTTGTATTTATCTGAGCTTATATAGAATTCAACAAAGTTTTGAGGTAGAATACCATAAAGATTGGTTGGGCAAAGCCTTTAAGGAAATGCATAAGGCCCGTAAAGCGTATATGGCCAATAAATATTTAGATCGTATAAATCCTGAGGAGCAATCAGAAAGCTATCAGCAGTTTATCAACTTTATGTGGAACCTGCGCCTTGATGAGATCCATACCATAGCTGAATACTATACACGGTAGTCACCATTCAACATAACGGTCGGCTAGTGAAGTGTAGCGTTCTTCTGAAATTCATGGTCAGATTTCAAGCTTAGATTGCTCGACATCATCTTCTTGGGCGCGTTTTAAAATAGGTTCGGGAATCGATTTTTTGGCTTTGGCGCCCATCTTTTTTAGACGTTCTATACTTGTCACAATGTTACCACGGCCTTCAACCAATTTGTTCATGGCCCCCCGGTATTCGTTTTTGGCCTCGTCCATTTTTTTGCCCACTTTGGTCAAATCGATTACGAATCCCTCAAATTTATCGTACAGTGCGCCCGCCTGGCGAGCAATCTCAATGGCATTTCGTTGCTGTTTTTCGTTGCTCCACATCGTATCAATAGTGCGCAGTGTTGCCAGTAGGGTTGCCGGGGTTACGATTACAATGTTTTGCTCAAAAGCCTTGTTGTACAGCGAATTATCTTCATTAATGGCAATGGCAAAGGCAGGTTCAATGGGCACGAACATCAGTACAAAATCAGGACTTTCCATTTCATACAGATCTTCATACTTCTTTGCCGAGAGCTGCTCAATATGTTTGCGCAATGAATTGAGGTGGTCTTTCAAGAAATTTGGTTTATCGTCTTCATCTGCATTGATGAAGCGTTCATAATCGGTCAACGATACTTTAGAGTCGACCACCATCTTTTTACCATCAGGTAGGTTAATGATGACATCGGGCATCACACGGCTGCCATCTTCCAATTTGAAACTTTGTTGTACACTATACTCACGGTCTTTTTCAAGTCCTGATTTTTCCAATACACGTTCCAAAACCAACTCACCCCAATTGCCTTGCATTTTACTGTCTCCCTTTAAGGCTTTGGTCAGATTTTCGGCCTCTTGGGTAATTTTTAGATTTTGCTCCTGCAAAAGCCGAAGTTGTTCTTTAAGCGCAGCATTGATGCCAAAACTTTGTTTTTGGTTTTCCTCGACCTTTTTTTCAAACTCCTTTATTTTCTTGTCCAGGGGTGTTAATATGTTCTCGATGTTTACCTTGTTCTGTTTGGTAAATTTTTCGCTTTTTTCGTCGAGGATCTTATTGGCAAGGTTCTCGAACTCTTTGGTGAATTTTTCCTGTAGCTGTTCGACCTCTTCTTTTTGGGCCAAAAACTTTTCATCTAAATTCTTAAATTTTTCCTCCTCTTTGGCCAGTTTTATTTCCAGTACCCTTCTATTTTCCAATATTGATTTTTTCTCTTCTTCCACTGATTTAAGGGCATTCTCCAATTGTCTTTCGCGTTCTTCCCAAACGCTTCCCTTAGATTGTGTTTTTAGCCTTTGGATATACAGCCCCAACAAAACACCGATCACAACAGCGAATATGCCAACCAATATCAATAGCAGATCAGAATCCATACGATTAATTCTTGAGATAAAGATATGGAATGGATTGTTGCTTTTGCGGCAATGGCAAAAAATTTACTCAGTGACTTTGAATGACCCCGTTCTTGCATCGAATCGCACCATCTCTTTTGGAAACAATCGTTCAAAATGGCCTTGCTCGATCAGTTGGCAAGGTTCCCCAAAGGGATTTTCCTTACCATCTAAAATCAACATTTTGTCACAGAGTTGAATGGCCAGTGCAATTTCATGGGTAGTGAAAAGAATCGTTTTGTCATGCCCATGGGCCAATTGCTGCAATAATTTGAAGATTTGAACCTTATGGTGCAGATCGAGATGGGTGGTGGGTTCATCCAGCAAAATCAATGAAGTGTCCTGTGCCATGGCCCGGGCGATGAACACTCGCTGCTGCTGACCATCACTCAGTTCATGACATTTTTTGTGTTGAATATTCTCTAGCCCAAATGTTTTCAGACTGCGAAGAATAATTTCCCTATCATGCTCGGTAAGGGTACCCAGCCAGTTTGTATAGGGTTGACGCCCTAAAGCGATAAGTTCTTGTACGGTCAGGTTTTTTGAGGCGATGGGCTCAGTGAGCACCACACTTATTTTTTTGGCCAAGGCACTTTGCGATAGCTTGCCCATCAACTTTTCTTGTACCAATATGTCACCTTGCAGTTTTACCTGCAATTTGGCCAATGTTCTGAGCAATGTGGACTTACCGATTCCGTTGACCCCGACTATCGCGCAAAACTCTCCTTTGTTGAGCTGGAACGACAGTTCATTTATTAACACCAAATCTTTGTACCCGATGGACAGGTCACTGACCGCTATGCTCTTTTTTTCCTCTTCCATCAGAAAATCATTTTCCGCTTTTTGGTCAATAGCCAGATAACCACTGGGGCCCCCACTATAGAGGTAATTGCATTTATGGGCAATACTTTGGCCGAACTGGGCAACTGGGCCAAGGTGTCACAGAGCAACATCAAAATGGCACCGTACAGAAAAACGGCAGGCAACAAAATTTTGTGCTCCATAGTATCAAAAATCTGCCGGGTAAGATGCGGAACCGCCAGACCTACAAAGGCAATGGGGCCGGCAAAGGCGGTAATGCCCCCAGCCAGCAAACCTGTAGCGATGATAAGCGCATACCGTACTTTTTTCAAAGAAACGCCCAAGGTCTGTGCATAGTTCTCGCCCAATAAAAAAGCGTTCAGGCCTTTGATGGTAAATAGGCTCAAGAGCAACCCTGCCAAAATGATCGTGCCAAGAACCAAGACCTGTGTCCAAGATAGGTTGCCCACACTGCCATACGACCAAAAAATAAAACGTTGTAGATTTTCCGCAGGTGAAAAATAGGCCAAAACACTGACGATGGCCGCCGTAATGCTACCGAACATGAGTCCGATAATAAGAAGGGCCATGGTATCACGTACACGATTGGCGACCAACATAATGACCAAAAGCACTAAAAAACTGCCCAAACTGGCAGCTACGGCCAATGAAAGGTCATTTGCCAGACCAAAGGAAAACCATCCCCCCAAAAACGATGCACCGAGCAATAGCAGTGCCGCGCCCAAACTGGCGCCAGAACTGATGCCCAACACAAAAGGTCCGGCCAGTGGGTTTCGAAATAGGGTTTGCATCAACAACCCGCTAACGGCCAATCCGCCCCCGACCAAAACTGCCGTTATGGCCTTGGGCAAGCGATAGTTGTGTATGATGTACTGCCATGATTCATTTTCCAAAGTATACCCCAAAAGGCTTTTCACGGTAGTTTCAAATGGAATGGAAACCGAACCCAAACTGATATTCAATATTCCGGCTGCCAGAAATGCTATCAGAAGCAAAAGGTAAGAAACCCTGAACATGTTATGATTGGCCATTTATCGCAGGGGTTTGAAAAAAAAAGGATTGTATTCGGACAGTAGCTCTGGATGAAAGATGTACACCAGATCTTTCAATACCAAATCTGGGCGTTGGGGGGCCAATTCATAGTATAAAAGTCCACCTGTTTCACCTTTCGTAAAAGCTACCGTATAAACGTGTTTTTCTTTAAAAGCCTTAAATCGTTGGTAATGATTGTTGGCAGTTTTCATTTCTTCATACGTGGTAAATTGGGAAGGTGCCAACCAAAAATCAGCTTCTTGACCTTTCTCAAGAACGGCTTCAAGGCTGAGGCCGAGACTTCCGGTACCTTCGGTATCGCTCCAAAGATATGCTGCATTCGCATCCTCGATGAATCGTGCGGCCCAACTTTCACCGCCCGGCAAGTACCAGACATCTTTGTAAAGGGCTCCACTCAACACTGTGGATTTTTTATCAACCTTAGCGGCAATCGACTTTATTTCTTGATATGATTTCTCAATCTCATTGAAAATACTATCGGCTTCCTTTTCCTTACCCAATAAAACCCCAAAAAACTTTATCCATTCAGCCTTGCCCAACGGGCTTTGCTCTACCCAATCACCGTTATACGTAACAGGTATGCCGGCATTTTCAATGATTGAATATGCTGAATTTTGATTGCTTACCGAAAAACCCACCAGAACCTCTGGTTTGAGCGCCAAGACCATTTCGGTGTTTAGGCTCTCATTGCTGCCCAGTTCCAATATTTTTTCTTCAGCGATCAGTTTTCTGGCTGCCTTAGATGAGATGTACTTTGTGTCTGGAAAACCTATCAATTTGTTTAACCCTCCCAATGCTTCCAAAGCCGGAATGTGCGTGGTGGAGGTCACTACCATATTGTTGACCGGTATGGGCACAATGGCGTCATAGCCATCTCGGGGCAGGGTGATCGATGACAGTTTTTCCCTTGGTACCAAAGCATACCTAAATCCTTTGTCTGCACCGGGCCAAGGCGATGTTACTTCCAATACGATGAATTCACCATTTCGTTCAACCGTGAACCCTTTTGCATAGTTGACAATGATTTTTTCCGCATGACTTATGGCCGCTTGAGGTGCCCTTTTTTGCTCATGACAACCAACGACCAAAAAACAAAGAAGCAAACACGCCAAAAATCTGTATAGGTTTTTTTGCATGGATTCAAAAGTAGTACATAAAGCTAAAATGATTACATTCGCAATGAATTTTGGTTTTCGTTCATCAGCTGATGTATGGAATTAAAAGGGAATCCGGTGTAAATCCGGAGCTGTTCCCGCAACTGTAAGCATGTGCCGAACCTGTTTCGGCATCTTATCGTTGATAAGTTGTTATTTTCTTCATACCACTGTTCTGATAGCTATCGGGATGGGAAGGTCAAATAACAAGTTGCAAGCCAGGAGACCTGCCAGAAATCAAACACTGAATAGTAAACTTTCGGGATAAAAGTTTGGATGATAAAAAATCTCTGGCACAATATAGTATTCTTTTTACTTGTTTTTGTACAGGCTGCCGCCCAAGATTTGCCATTGCAAAATTTGGATGAGGTCGTAGTGTCTGACTTTCGTGTAAAACGGTATGCTGAAGGGCATAAAGTAGCCGAGCTAAAAGATAGTACCATACAACGGAATGGTATCTTTCTCACTTCGCTTCTGACCTTTAACAGTAATATCTATTTTAAGGAAAACGGCTTGGGAATGGTCTCTTCACCGGCATTTCGGGGCACGAATGCCTCACATACCGCCGTGATATGGAATGGGATCAATATCAATTCCCAGTTGAACGGTCAGGTAGATTTTAATACGATCAATCCTTTGAACTACAGTTCGGTGGCCATACGCAGTGGTGGTGGCAGTGTACAGTTTGGTACCGGAGCCATAGGGGGTTCCGTTCATTTGAACAATGACCTGAAGTTTGAAAAACACCTCGAACATCAAATCTTTACTGGTTATGGCAGTTTTGATACCCGAAGTGTGAATTATGACAACAGTTTTGGTACGGGCAAATGGTCTTCAAGTTTTGGGGTAAACTACAACAGTTCTGATAACGATTATCTATACCTAGAAACTGATGAACGAAATACCAATGGAGAGTTTGAACACGTCAACATCAACTTCAATGCCGGCTACCTGCTAAATGACGAGCAGGCACTTCGATTGTACCACCAAAGCTTTATAGGCGATCGAAATCTTTCAGGTACTCTTGTTGCCCCAGGGCGCAGTCGATATCAAGACGACCATCACCGCACGCAATTGGAGTGGGTAAAATTTGGCAACAAAGCAACTCACGGTATAAAGATGGCGCATTTATATGATGCCTTTAAATATTTTGAAAACAAGGATTCCGATATTTTTTCCGAGGGCAGGGTAACCACTTTGTTGGCAAGGTATTCGCTCGATATTGAACTCTCCGATGCTTTTCGGCTAAATTCCTTTTTAGAATACAACAACTTCACCAGCAGAGGAAGCAGTTTTGGCTCACCACAACGTAACGACCTTGCCATTACGGCATTGCTAAAGCATACGGTAACGGAAAAATTAAGGTACAACCTGAGTCTACGCCAAGATTTTTCGTCAGATTTTTCCAGTCCTGTAGTTTTTTCCTGGGATGGGAGCTATGATTTTGGAAACGTGTATACGCTTCAGTTAAATGCGTCACGAAATTTTAGATTGCCCACTTTTAATGACCTTTACTGGCAACCAGGGGGCAATTTAGAGCTGCGGCCTGAACGATCGTATCAAGTAGACCTAGGGCATCGGTTCACATTAGATCCAATTACCATAAAGTTGAACAGCTATTATATCACCACCGAGGATATGATTCGCTGGTTGCCCAACAACCAAGGAATTTGGTCGCCGATCAATGTAGACAATGTGCAGATTTATGGTGCAGAGGTAGAGCTTGGGTTCAAAAAAGCCATGGGCAAAAAACAGGAGATCGATTTTAAGGCCCACTATGCCTACACGGTTTCAGAAGATAAAGAAACAGGAGAGCAATTGATCTATGTGCCTTTTCATAGAGGTAACGTTTCCTTGGCGTATCGTTTTGCCAACTTTGGCACCTTTTACCAACATCTGTACAATGGTCCGGTTTCCATTATCGGAGGTGAACTGGAAGGATACCAACTGGCCAATGCGGGAGTGACCTATGGCCTAAAAACCGAGGGCAAGTTGCGATGTAGACTTGGCCTGATCCTCAACAACGTATTCAACGCCTATTACGAAAACATTGCATTACGACCAATGCCCAATAGAAATATTCAAACCCAATTAGTATTAAATTTTTAAAATGAGAAACAACAGACTTTTTTTAATTATTGCCATAGCAGTACTATTCTTTACTGCTTGTAGTGATGATGATGACCAACCTGTATTGCCCAGTATAAGCATCTCGGTAACCCAAGACACCTTTGCAGAAGATAGTGGCACCATTGAGGTGTCATTTAGCACCACAGAAACATTCGCTACCGATGTAACACTGACCTATGAAGTTTCGGGAACTGCCATTGCTGGAGAGGATTATAATGCACTTTCTGGAAGTTTGACCTTGAATGCAGGGGAAAGCACCGTTACCCAAAACCTTGTGTTGACCGATGATGATGAAGTCGAACAAAGTGAAGAAATAACCATAACGCTGACAGCGGTAGATGGCGGATCGGATTTCATCGCATCCAATAACTCCGTGACCCTAACGATTACCGATAATGATTCTTTCCCCTTTGAAAATGGCATTTTGGTATTGCATGAAGGCAATTTCTTCGGAGGCAATGCTTCGGTTTCTTTTGTGAACGAAGATTTAACAACGGTGACCAACGGCATTTTTAATGAGGTAAATGATGAAGCCCTGGGAGATGTGGCACAGAGTATGGCATTTAATGGAGATTTGGCCTATATCGTTGTGAACAATTCACAAACCGTTGAAGTTGTCAACCGGTATACCTTTGAATCTGTCGGAACCGTTGAATCTGGTCTTCTTAATCCAAGACATATTGCCTTTGCCGAAGGTAAAGGGTATGTGACCAACTGGGGCGATGGTTCCAATCCTGATGATGACTATGTGGCGGTGATAGATTTGGAAAGTTATTCCGTGGCATCGACCATTTCTGTACCAGAGGGACCGGAGTGGATCGTAGCCAATGAGAATACCTTATATGTGGCCCATCAAGGAGGATTTGGTCAAAATAATATTGTATCGGTGATAGATGCCACTACCAATATCGCTGGAACCCCCATAACTGTGGCCGATAGACCAAATTCCATGCAATTGGTCAATGGTGGTTTATGGGTGCTCTCTGGAGGAAATCCGGCTTGGACCGGCAATGAGACCACTGGCCAATTGGACAAAATTGATATAACGACCAATACCGTTGAAACTACCTTCACCTTTGCAGATACCGAACACCCCAGTTATCTTTCAGTAGATGGGGATGACCTCTACTACGTAATGGGGGGGAGCGTATTCAAGATGGGTGTTTTAGATGCGTCATTGCCTACATCGGCAGAGATTACGGGCGTTTCCTTTTACGATATGAGCGTGAATGATGGAAGGCTATACGGTGTTGATGCCAAAGATTTTGTCAGTGCGGGTTCGCTGGAAGTATATGATTTGTCTGATAATTCTTTGCTCGAATCTTTGGAAGTATCCCTCATACCAGGGGCGGTGTATTTTAATGGTGGTTTTGAGTTCTAAAAAAAGAATACTATCAAGACTTAACTATCACCATAGAAAAAAGCTAGGTACGAAAGCCTTCCTGAAATTTGTAATCTTGGGAAGGTTTTTGTTTTATGGAATCCGAATTTGGACCAAACCGCTCCAAGAACTAAAGAGCCATATGTTTTTCAACCGACGTAAAGTTCAGGATTGACCTTTTTGACGATAAGCAATATCATAATAATTCGTGTGCATTCGTGAAATTCGCGTCAGAAACGTATAGAAACTGTAAGTCTTGTGTCAAAGTACATATCAGCTAATGAGTGAAATCAATGAAAAGCACCACAAATCAACGGCCAGATACTGACTATGGCCCTAAACGTATTGTATGTCTGACCGAAGAGACAACGGAAACCCTGTATTTGCTTGGTGAGGAATCAAGAATAGTAGGTGTTTCCGGGTTTACGGTCCGACCGAAAAGAGCTAGAAAAGAAAAACCAAAAGTGTCCACTTTTGTTGATGCCAACATAGACGAAATTCTCGCATTACGGCCAGATCTGGTCATTGGTTTTTCAGATATTCAGGCCACCATCGCCAAAGAATTGATCAAAAGGGGAGTTACGGTTTGGATCAACAATCACAGAAGTGTACAAGGTATTTTGGAAATGATGGTACAGTTGGGTGCTTTGGTAGATAAAAGGGAGCAGGCTATGCACCTAGTACAAAAAATCGAAACCAATATCCGTCAGATCGGGCAAAGCACAAGTGATTGGAACAAAAAGCCGAAAGTGTATTTTGAAGAGTGGTACGACCCCCTTATAACAGGAATCCAATGGGTAAGTGAACTGATTGAATTGGCGGGAGGAAACGATGTTTTTCCTGAAAACCGTAGAGCGTCACTGGCAAAAGACCGCATCATTGAAGATAAAAATGAGTTGGTCAGAAGAAATCCAGACATCATCTTGGCTTCTTGGTGCGGTAAAATGTTCAAAAAACAAAAGATGTTGCAACGCCCCAATTGGCAGAACATTACAGCCGTAAGAAGAGATGATGTCTTTGAAATCAAGTCTGAAATCATTCTTCAACCCGGACCTGCGGCATTGATGGAAGGGTTGCCATTGCTTCATCAACTATTTTCAAAATGGATAGCGAAATATGGATAGACCCAAAACCTTTTTTAACTGGAGTAGTGGTAAGGATGCAGCCATGGCGCTGCATTCCATACAAGAAGAAAAAAGCTTGGCAGTCGAACTTTTGCTGACCACCATCAACGTGAAATACGATCGGGTGTCGATGCATGGCCTGCATAGAAGTATTTTAGAAGAACAGGCAAGAGCAATAGAAATTCCCCTTGAGGTGCTGGAATTGGATGAAAGCCCGTCCATGGAAGATTACCATCATCTCATGACCGAAAAACTGACAGCACTTAAGGCACGGGGATATACCCATACCGTTTTTGGCGATATTTTTTTGGAAGATTTAAGAAACTATCGGGAAACCATGCTCGCCCAAATGGGAATCAAGGCCATTTTTCCTTTGTGGAAAAAAGACAGCAAAAGGTTACTGCTTGACTTTATCGACAACGGATTCAAGGCAATTGTCATATGCTGTAATGCAGAACTATTGCCCAAATCATTCTGTGGCCGTCTGATAGACCACGACTTTTTGAACGATTTGCCCAAAAATGTCGACCCCTGTGGAGAGAATGGAGAGTTTCACACCTTTTGTTTTGATGGTCCTATTTTTAAGAAACCTGTCTACTTCTCAAAAGGGAAAATCATATATCGAACCTATCCCGCCCCACAATCAGAAGAAGGGGCGATGCAACAAGAATATGGTTTTTGGTATTGTGATTTAGCACTCGAAAATTAATCGAGCTTTTTGATTGATCACGATTTAGGCCATGAAAACCGTTATGGCCAAGAACGATCCAATAATGGCCGCTCTTTTTTATTGAAAGCCCAAGGGCTTGTCAATGTACATGTTATCTTTTAAAGGAGTGAACATTTTAGAATTTGTGATGGCCCTTGCCGGAAGTATGACTTCAAAGCTTCTTTTGCTCGAGGCATTCGTAATTTCCTCAATGGCCCTTGCCAGAAAAGGTTCGTTTACATCGCCCAAAACACCCAAGTTGGTCAAATCTTCTTCAAAGAAAACATCAGGAGCCAGTCCGTCAGTATAATCTGAAAAACCATCTGCATTTTCATTTCGCCCGACCAACGGTTGAATGGCCCAGCTATTATTCGGGTTTATTTGATTTTCTCGTGAAGAGGAGTAGACATAGTCATTGCCCGGATCATCTACCATCGTAATTGAAAATTCATTTTTACCGCGGGTGGTCTCACCAATTTGGGTGATTTCAACATAAGGGTCAAGTCCGTTGATGACCAATTCACTCGCTGATGCAGAACTGCCAGTGGTCAGAACAAACACACGATTTAGGTTCAAAGTGTTCAAAGCGGAACCATTTACCGAATTGGCGAAATAATCGTTTAATTGTTCTGAGCTCAATTGCGACTGTATTTTGTCATTCCAGCGTTGTCTGATATAAAGCTCATTGGTGTTGGTGCCATAAACCATACTGGCCAATAAACGTGATGAATTCACCGACCCTCCAGGGTTATAGCGTAGGTCGAGCACCAAATCTGTTACTCCATCAGCCACGAATTGCCCAAACGCGCTGTTCAATTCATCATTAAAATCACGGGTGAAGCCATTGTACATCAAATAGCCTATCTTTTGTCCGCCTACATCCAACGTGCTGGCAACATGAATAGGGTTCTCGACCAAACCTTCCATTTTGGTGAGTGTAACCTCTTCGCCATTGGGTTCAATGGTATTGCCATTTGCGGTTGCCATAGTAAGGGTATAGGTATCGTTATCTCCAAACAATAGATCTACGTAATTATTCGAATTCAAGGTTTGACCATCCACGGCCGTGAACAAATCACCTCGTTGAATATCTTTTGTAGAGGCATCTGAATTTGGAATGATATAGCGTACATAGCCAAAAAGATCATTGCTATTGGCAAAAAATACCAGGCCGAACTCCAATCCATTACTTTTTGAAATACCGGCCAAATTGTTCACCAATTCTGTGTAGTCACTGTTCAAAAAACTAAAGCGGTCTTCATTAAACTGAATTTGTTCATAGAATTGTTCAGGGTCTGAAGTGCCTGCCAAATACGATTCATAATCGGCTTGAGTGGTAAATCGGTCATCGTCTAAATCAGGTACTTCAGCTTGCCAGAAATACCAAAGATTCATGGCCCGCCACATGAAATTTTGTACTACTATATCGTTGGCCAGGCCACCATCATCATCATTATTGCAGCCAATGAACAACAAAGAAACAGCCAAAAACGACAGAAGGAATTTTTTCATAGTATTTTTTTACGATTGTGTATCAATAAATGTTCCAAAGAAAAAAAGGGATCTATTGGTAATACAACAACTTTGGTTCCAAAAACCCTAAATTACTTACATTGAAAGGAAATAAAAATTTTTTGTAACAAATTTCGACGTACTTCGTCATCAAGGTGTAAGCAACAATAAAAGTGCTGACAACGACTGAACAACCGATGAAACAGAGTGAATTTTTAAATGCGGTCATGCCCTTTAAAGACAAGCTCTATAGATTGGCAAAACGTTTGCTGGTCTCTAGGGAAGAAGCTGAAGATGCGACACAGGAGATTTTGATGAAGCTCTGGGCCAAGCAAGATGAAATGGGGCAAATGAGAAGTGTAGAGGCCTTTGCGATGACCATGACCAAGAATTTTTGCCTAGATCGGTTAAAGTCAAAGCAAGCGGCCAATTTGAAACTGGTTCATAGCAATTACAGGGACGAAAAAACCTCTTTGCAGAAACAGATGGAAGCCCAAGATAGTGTCAACTGGGTAGAGCGTATCATGGAAGAATTGCCAGAGCAGCAAAAAATGGTACTTCAGCTCAGGGATGTGGAAGAATATGATTTTGAAGAGATATGTGAGTTGTTGGACATGAAGCCCACTGCAGTGCGCGTGGCATTGTCAAGGGCCAGAAAGACAGTAAGAGAAAAATTATTGGAAAAACATAGCTATGGAATTGGATAAGAACATAGAAAAATTATTGGAAAAGTATTTCGAGGCCACCACTACGGTCGCTGAAGAGAAAACATTGCGCGAATACTTTGCACAGGATGGGGTCGCACCACATCTTGAGCAGTATAGGCCGATGTTCAACTATTTTTCCAACGCCAAGCAAGAGCGGTACACCAAGCAGGTTCCATTAACCCCTAGAAAGACAATTTATTACAGATGGATTTCCGTTGCAGCAGTGGCAGTTTTGGCTTTTGGCATCTATTTTGGTAATGACAGCTATCAAGATTACCAAGAAAGAAAGCAGGCAGAATATGCATATCAAGAAACTAGAAAAGCATTGAACCTGTTGGCCGAGAATTTTGGCAAGGGCACCGAGAAAGTGGCCTATCTGCAAGAGTTTGAAGCCGCGAAACAAAAAATCTATAACAAAAATTAAAAACAGAAATGATGAAAAAGTATATGTTGATTCTTTTAGTGGCCCTTTTACCGGTAGCCGGTATCTCACAGTCACTTTTTGATAAATACGAAGAGTTGGATGAGGTGACCTCGGTCATCGTCAACCAGAGTATGTTCAACCTGTTGGCCAAGATAGACGTCGAAACCGACGATCCCGAGGCCCAAGAATTCATGGACATTGCCAAGAGCATCAAAAGCTTAAAGGTATTTACCACTGATAACAAGTCTATTGGTGATGATATGAAATCATCGGTCGGCAAATATTTGAAATCTTCCCGTTTGACAGAACTGATGAGGATAAAAGACAAAGACACCAATGTAAAGTTCTATATCAAAGAAGGGAAAGATGATGACCATGTCAGTGAGCTGTTGATGTTCGTGACAGGTTTAAAAGAAGTAGAGGCCGACGGCAGATCTTTTGAAACGGTACTGCTATCGTTAACGGGAGATATCGATTTGAACAAGATCAATTCATTGACCAAAAAGATGAATTTGCCCGAAGAACTGAACAAGGCAGGTAAGAAAGGTGAAAAATAAGGGTAAGATGAAAAAGTTGGTAACATTTGCGTTGGTTCTCTTTGTTTCACTAAGCGGATTTTCACAATCTCTTTTTGACAAGTATGAAGATTCAGAAGATGTCGGTTCGGTCATTATCAATAAAGGTATGATTGATATCGTCTCTAAAATTAGCGAGAACCAAGACGATGAAGAGAGCCAGGCCTTTGCCGAATTGGCCAATTCAATCAAGAATATCAAGGTCTTCGTTTCAGACAACGACAAGGTCACATCTGATATGGCCTCAACAGTCAAGAAGTACGTGAAATCATCTAAATTGGTAGAATTGATGAAAGTCAAAGATGGTGACACCAATGTCAAATTCTTTGTTCGAAATGGAAAGGATGATAGCCATGTTGAAGAATTATTGATGTTCGTCACGGGTATCGATGAAGAAAAGATGGGGAAAGACGGCAAACATTTCGAAACAGTGCTTTTGACCATGACCGGTGACATTGACTTGACCAAAGTGGGTACATTGACCAAGAAGATGAACCTGCCCAAAGAATTGAACAAAGCGGGCAAAAAAGGAGAATAAAAAAGGATAAGTTGTTGGCAGGCAAGTGTAACAAAAACCGGTCTGCCAATACGTATAGACAAGAATCAATCAAAGAATAGAACATGAGAAATATAGTTAAAACAGCATTGGTGACCATGGCCATAATATTTGCTTCCTGTTCTTCACAGCAGAGTCTGCAAGAATATTATGTTGACAACAAGGAAAACCCGAATTTCATTTCGTTGGATATTCCCGCGAGCATTTTGAAGATGGATGAGGTTGACCTGACCGATGTTCAACGAGAAGCTGTCGAATCACTTAAAAAGTTCAATCTGTTGGCCTTTAAAAAGACGTCAGAGAATGTTGGCGATTATAAGTTGGAA
This sequence comes from Muricauda sp. SCSIO 65647, assembly GCF_021534965.1. Classification (NCBI taxonomy): domain Bacteria; kingdom Pseudomonadati; phylum Bacteroidota; class Flavobacteriia; order Flavobacteriales; family Flavobacteriaceae; genus Allomuricauda; species Allomuricauda sp. SCSIO 65647. The sequence continues at coordinate 51,022 of NZ_CP091037.1, read as the reverse complement.
AAGGCCAAGGTGAAGGAGATTCTAAAAGATGATGAATTCGTTGAGTTGATGAAAATCAATTCACAGTATGGTAAAGGGGTCATTAAATACATGGGTGACGAAGATGCCATTGACGAAGTCATTATCTATGGCGACAGCAAGGAAAAAGGTTTTGCATTGGTACGGGTTTTGGGAAAAGACATGAACCCGGCCCATATCGTACAACTGATGCAGGCCATACAAAAATCAGAATACAAAGGTGAAGGCCTTGGTGAAATTGGAAAATTTCTGAAAGGATAAACCAATTGCCCAACTGATTGCAGAAATCCCGAGAGATGGACATCTTTCGGGATTTTTTTGTTTCCATTGTGTTGACCTATAAGGTGATGTGACTTTTCTTTTTATCTTGGGGTCTTATCAAAAAGAAACACTAACAAAAACCAAAAAAAGATGGAAAATGCACAGGTCTGGATAGACAAAGCAATCGATTTTACTGTTGAGTATGGCCCAAAAGTACTTGGGGCCATTCTGATATTCATCATCGGCTCATGGGTAATTAAGAAAATTATGGGCTTTATGCGTAAAGGAATGGCCAAGAGCAAGTATGATGAATCGCTGCAACGCTTTTTGTTGAACTTGATTTCATGGGCCCTAAAGGTAGTTTTGATTTTGGTGGTGATAAGCCAATTAGGTGTCAACGTGACCACCTTTGCCGCAGTTATTGCCGCTGCCGGTCTCGCGGTGGGTCTTGCCCTTCAGGGATCTTTGTCAAATTTCGCTGGGGGAGTGCTCATTATGATTTTTAAGCCCTATCGAATAGGAGACCTCATAGAAGCACAAGATGTGTTGGGGGTTGTCAAAGAGATTGAAATTTTCACGACAAAGCTTACCACTCCCGAAAACAAGCTGGCCATTATTCCCAATGGGGCCATGGCCAATGGTAACATTATCAATTATACGGCCGAAGGTAAGATTCGTGTCGACACGGTAATTGGTGTAGGTTATGACGAGGATATCAAAAAAACCAAAGAAGTATTAATGGAGGTGCTCACCTCAAACCCACAAGTATTGAAAGACCCGGCCCCTTCGGTAAACGTAATGGAATTGGCCGATAGTTCGGTAAACTTTGCGGTACGCCCTTTCTGCAAACCAGAGGATTATTGGGATGTTTACTTCGCTACGTATGAAGGTTGTAAATTGGCACTTGACAAAGCCGGTATCGAAATACCTTACCCACACGAAGTACAGATCAACAAATAAAACAATAGCAATTTGTCACATTGAGTGCAGCACAGCTGATTTAATCGTTCTCAACTACGTTCGAACCGATATGACATCAGACCCCAGTGTAATTCGCTGGGGTTATTTTTTTGAGCTCTTCCTTTATTTCTGTGGCAATGTCAAGCGTATCGATGAAATCGGCAATAGACTTTTCGGTAATTTTCTCATGGGTACGGGTCAATCCCTTTAAAGCCTCATAAGGATTCGGGTACCCCTCACGACGTAAAATGGTCTGAATGGCCTCGGCCACTACCGCCCAATTGTTTTCTAGGTCTTGCTCAAACCTTTTCTGGTTCAAGACCAATTTGCCCAAGCCCTTCAGAGTAGCTTGAAAAGCGACCAAGGTGTGGGCAAAGGGCACCCCTACGTTTCGCAGTACCGTACTGTCGGTCAGGTCACGTTGTAACCTTGAAATGGGCAGTTTGGCCGAAAGATGTTCGAACAAGGCATTGGCAATGCCCAGGTTTCCTTCGGAGTTTTCAAAATCAATGGGATTCACCTTGTGGGGCATTGCAGATGAACCAACTTCCCCCTTTTTGATTTTCTGTTTGAAATAGTCCATCGAAATGTATGTCCAAATATCACGGTTAAGGTCGATGATAATGGTATTGATACGCTTCAGGCAGTCGAACAACGCCGCCATATGGTCGTAATGCTCAATTTGAGTGGTGGGAAACGAATGGTGCAGCCCTAGTTTTTCTTGCACGAATTGCTTTCCAAAAGCTTTCCAGTCAATATTTGGATAGGCTACCTTATGTGCATTATAATTACCTGTGGCCCCTCCAAATTTGGCTGCAGAGGGAATATCGTTCAACAAATCGAACTGTTGCTTCATGCGTTCGACAAAAACCTCGATTTCCTTTCCCAGTCGTGTAGGGGAGGCGGGTTGGCCGTGGGTTCGTGCCAGCATGGGCACGTTTGCCCACTCTGCCGCTAGATTTTTCAATTTTTCAAAAAGCTCAAAATACAGCGGCACGTACACATCGTTCATCGCTGCTTTTATAGAGAGCGGAATAGCGGTGTTGTTGATATCTTGAGAGGTCAATCCGAAATGGATGAACTCTTTGCGGTTTTCCAACCCTAGGGCATCAAATTTTTCCTTGATAAAATATTCAACGGCCTTGACATCATGGTTGGTGGTCTTTTCGATGTCTTTAATGGCTTGGGCATCATCCGAAGAAAAATCCGAATAGATTTTTTGTAGTACAGCAAACATTGAATGGTCAAAATCGGCGAGTTGCGGCAATGGAAGTTCGCAGAGTGCAATGAAATACTCAATTTCAACCTGAACACGGAATTTGATGAGGGCCTCTTCCGAAAAATAGGCAGTAAGTGAATTGGTTTTGTTTCGATAACGACCGTCAATGGGTGAAATGGCGTTCAATTGGTTCAAAGACATCTGTTCAGATTTTGAAAGTGCAAAGATACTCAAACACTTGGTTTAATGGCGTAGTGCCTTGAGTCTGTCCAAGGTTTTTTTGGCCCTGTTCTTGTACCCCGCGGTTCCACTCGAAATGGTCTGTTCAAGTACCATTTTGAGTTCGGGATGCACCCAATCGAATTTTTCTCCAAGATGCGAGAGACTGGTCATGGCAAAAACCTTTGCCGCGACCTTGTTCTGGCCTATGAGCCAATCAAAACAGACCGTGACCAATTGCTCAAGGTTTTCGTCGGATATGTTTTTTTGAAAGGCAGGATCCTTTTTTTTGAAATAGGCTATTGTCAATAGCTCACATACATGGGCCATGGGGCGAATACATGATTGTGACCGTAGTGTTTCGAGACCATCGACAAATGGTTGCAAGAAAGGTAAAAGATAGGGGAGTTTTTTGCGCATCAGATGATCAAAGGTCCAACTCGCATTGAAGGTATCGCCTTTATCCTCTTCAAACACTTCTTGCAAGAGGTGGCCCACCAGTTCAGGGTGCTGTTCCAGTTCGGCCACCAAACCATCTATTTGTACTTTCGATAAGCGCCCTGAATTTAATTTTTGATGCAGTTGTTCTTTGGTCACAAAATGCTATTTTTATCGAAATCAATCCAGAGATGAAAATAGCGAAAAAAATAGCGGTTGCACTACTCGTGGTTTTTGTGGTGATGCAATTTATCCGTCCCGATAAAAATGTGACCGACGATCCTGATTATGTGGCCGTTTTTGAATCGGAGACCAATCCGTCACAAGAGGTGAAGCAATTGCTCGAGACTACCTGCTACGATTGCCATAGTGATAATACAGTATACCCTTGGTACAACAATATTGCCCCTGTATCATATTGGTTGGCCGACCATATCGAACACGGTAAGGGGCATTTGGATTTTTCAAATTGGGAAAACTATGATGCCGAAAAAAAAGACCACAAGTTGGAAGAGATCATTGAGGAGGTAAAAGAGGAAAAAATGCCCCTCAAAGAATATACTTGGACACATCAAGAAGCCCGTTTGACCCAAGAACAACGTGAGACGATATCGGCTTGGGCCCAAGAAGCTAGATTGCGGTATGGAATAACTCAGTAACCAATCGCGGTACACCTTCTACCGCTGTTTTTTCAATTATGGTCAAGTTGTCAAAATCAGAATGGTGAACATTGGGTCTGGGGTCTATGAAATATATGGGCGTACCATAGGGTGCATAATTGACCAAACCGGCTGCTGGATATACTTGCATTGACGTACCGATAATCATCAAAATATCGGCAGTTTGGGTGATTTCGATGGCCGGCCCCAACATGGGCACCATTTCACCGAACCACACAATATGTGGCCGTAGTTGGTGGCCATCTTCATCAAAATCGCCCCAGTTTAGGTCTTTTTTCCAATCGAGCACCAGATTTTCATTGACCGTACTGCGAACCTTGAACAATTCGCCATGAAGGTGCAATACATTTTTACTTCCAGCCTGTTCATGAAGGTTATCGATATTTTGGGTAATGATGTTCACCTCAAATTTTTCTTCAAGCACAGCCAAAGCTTTGTGCCCTTCATTGGGCTCTACCTCTAAAAGTTGTCTTCTACGTTGGTTATAGAATTCGAGCACTAACTCAGGATTGCTCGCAAAACCTTGTGGTGAGGCCACTTGCATTACATCATGTCCTTCCCAAAGACCATTGGCATCACGAAAGGTTTTGAGTCCGCTCTCGGCACTCATGCCCGCTCCTGTCAATACCACTATTCTTTTTCGTTCCACAAAACCAAAAATAGCCTTTTTAAGGTTTTATTGTGGAAAACGATGGCGCTGTTTTTTGGGTGATAGAAGACAAAAAGACAGAATGGTTGCCAAAAGCCCCGTATTGTATGCGATAAAAGGTCTTATATTCTATATAAGATTGTCTTAAGTCTATATGAAAGCAACCTCTATTGCCCATTAAATTCATGGTAGCACCATATTTTTTATCTTGGCATTTATGATCGATCGTGATTTGTTGGCCTATTTGGAAGGATTTGTATCTGAAGAGCGAAAAGAACGCTTTTCAGATGTTTTGGCCCATCGAACAAAATTTTTGACCGTAGCCATCGAAGATGTGTTTCAATTGCACAATACCAGTGCAGTGCTGCGGAGCTGTGATGCTTTCGGCATACAAGAACTACATGTGGTCGAAGACCGTTTCGGGCAGCGTTTGGACAAGAATATTGCAATGGGGGCCGAACAATGGGTAGATGTCAGCCGTTACCGATCAAGCCAAGAATGCATGAATGTATTGAAGAACAAGGGATATCAGATAATTGCCACTACCCCCCATGATGATTCCGGTTTATTACAAGGGTTTCAATTAAAGGCAAAAACGGCCCTTTTTTTCGGAACTGAAAAAGAAGGACTCAGTGAAGCTGTTATGCAACAAGCCGATGGTTTTTTAAAAATACCTATGGTGGGCTTTTCTGAAAGCCTCAACATTTCTGTGTCGGCTGCCATAATCATTCAAGAATTGACACAAAGACTACGTAAGAGCAGCATAGAATGGCAACTGACCGATGATGAAATGATGGCCAAGAGATTTGATTGGGTGAAAAAATCTATCAAAAATGTGGAAGCGATCATCGGCAGATACCGTTCAAGCTGACTTTTTTGTACATTGTAGGTGTAACCAATTCAAAGAGTAGATGACAATATTACTTTACATTTTAGGGGGCATTGTTTTGCTGGTGTTAGTATTGGCCTTGATCGCTCCGAAGACGTACGATGTTTCACGATCGATAGTAGTTGCAAAACCCAAAGATGAAGTTTTTGCCTATTTACGGTCGCTCAAAAAGCAAGATGAGTGGTCACCATGGAGCAAAAAAGACCCAGACATGCACAAAGAGTTTAGAGGTACTGATGGTGAAGTAGGAGCCATGAGTTATTGGAACGGTAACAAAGAAGTCGGAGAGGGCGAACAAGAGATCACCAAGATTGTCGATGGTGAGCGCGTTGAATCTGAACTACGCTTTTTAAAACCTTTTAAATCGACTTCAGATGCCTATATGACCACCGAAGACTCTGGTAGTGGGGGCACTAAGGTCACTTGGGGTTTTTCTGGCAAAAACAAGTTTCCGATGAGCATCATGATGTTGTTCATGAGCATGGACAAAATGGTAGGAAAAGATTTTGAGGAGGGATTGGAAAGCCTAAAAGCAAAATTGGAAGAATAACCGCATAACGATTATGGCCCAGAATGATAGTGTGATTTAATATGAAACAAAATATGGTAGGCTGGTTCGAAATTCCCGTGGTGGACATGGATCGTGCCAAAAAATTTTACGAAGAAGTATTTCAGATTGAAATTCAAGTGCAAGACTTTGGCGGTACGTTGATGGGCTGGTTCCCATGGGATGAAGGGCTACATGGTTGTTCAGGCTCACTTATTTTGCAACCTGAGTGGTACATACCCAACCGAAAGGAAGGGGTGCTCATCTATTTTTCGAGCGATGATGTACAAAACGAACTCAATAGGGTAGAAGCAGCGGGTGGCCGTATTCTAAAACCCAAGACCCAGATCAGTGCCGAAGTAGGGTATATGGGACTTTTTCATGATTCAGAGGGCAATCGAATCGCCCTGCATTCGAGAAAATAAGCGTTTCTCTACTGTGCCATAAGCCTTGCATGCCCCTGCCTGAACAAAGATGGGCTACTCTACCAATTCTAAGAGAGCCATTTCAAAATCGTTTTCAAGGGTAACCCTACCATTCTTGACAACGACCTCGGTATTTGAATAGGTATCAAGAAGCTTGGTGCCATTGCCAAAGAAGCCTTTGACCCGAAGTGATTTTTTCCCTTTGGGCAAATCAAGACCAATGACCACTTTGTCTTTGTATTCACCGTCGACATACGTTCTAGAAAATACATAGGGTTTTGAGGCCAATCGTTTGTGTTTTCCAGCGCCCACGGCTGGGTGATCTCTTCTAAACTGCCCCAATTTTTGCCAGTGCTCATGAATTTTTTGAATTTTGGGTATGGTGTCCAAATCTTTCCAATTCATAAAAGAGCGTAGGGTGGCATCACCTTCTGTACCTTCAATGATCAATGGTCTGGCCGTTTCATCGCCATAATATACCTGTGAAGCCCCTGGTGTTAAGAGCAGTACATTGGCAGATTTATATGGTTTGGTGCGCTCTTGGTCAAATGGGCTGCCATCGTCATGTGAAGTAAGGTAGTTGAGCACACTCTTGCCCTTTAATTTGGTATGCAATAAAGAGTTGTACTTTCTAAAGACCTTCTCATAACTGTTTTTGGCATCATTTTTCAACTCAAAGTTGATGAGGCTTTTGAATCCGTGGTCAAAATAATCGACCTTTTTGTCACCAAAATCAAACAACCTTCCACCTGAGATACCGTAATTATAGACTTCGCCGACCATATAAAATTCATTGTTGTCCAAGACTTGGTCGGGATGTTTCTTTTTCCAGGTACCGAAGGCGTAATCTGCTTCTTTTTTGAGTTCGGCCCAAGCATTTTCGTTGACATGCTTTACGGTATCCACTCGAAATCCATCCACCCCAAATTCATGTATGTAATCGGTAAGCCATTTAATGATATAAAAGCGTGGTGCCCTCGGGTAACCGGTTCGTTCAAAAAACAACTGAAGTTCATCCAGTTCTTGGCTCAAGCGGCCCTCTTCTTTCCATTTGGCCAAAAGGGCATCGGGCAATTCGACCGGCTCATCTGACTCGGTCAGTACATCGGGTAGATTCTTGACCAGTGTACAGGCAGTGGTATTTTCGTAAGTGTCAAAGGTACAGGTAGGTTCGGTACGTACCCACTCAGAAGGCCAAACGGGGTCTTTGTCAGTAACGGGTCCGGTATGGTTCAAAACCACATCCAAGAGTACACGTATGCCTTTTAAATGGGCCAATTTTACCAATTCTCCCAAATCTTTTTTGTTACCGAAGTTGGGGTCTAAGGTCGTCCAATCCTTTGCCCAATACCCATGATAGCCATAGGTATTGCCGGTGCCTTCATCGGTCGCCCCATGTATTTGCTCTATAACAGGCGTGAACCAAATGGCATTGATGCCCAAATCAGTGAAGTATCCGTCCTTTATTTTTTGGGTGATTCCGGCTATATCACCGCCCATGAACCCCCTTAGCACCGCCGTGCTGTCAGTTCTTTCGAAGTTCACGTCATTTTCTGGATTTCCGTTGTTGAACCTGTCCGTAAGTAGAAAATATATGTTGGCTCCTTCCCAAACAAAAGGAGCTTTCTTTTTGGTTTCGATTTCGGCTGCAGCGGCATCGTTTGTAGGTTTTTCAGGCGGCGCTGGTTTTTTTTTGCAGCCAAAAAGAAAGGTCAATATCGACATGGCGATAAGTAGTTTTTTCATCTTCAGGGATTTTGCCTAAAGCTAAAAAATGCGAACGTAATTATAAAATTTATTTGAGACGAAGGTCATTTTCTGTTAAGTACTTTGTACTCTTCATAGCAACTGCTGATGGCATCCAAAATTTGAAGATCATTGGCGGTCATGATGAACGATCTCGAATAGTTGCAATTGTTCAAGATATCTTCAATGTCAACTTTTTCAAGTTGCAAAAGCTGGGTAAGTGTCTCACGGTCAAATTTTGAGGCCAATAGATTGCGTATCTCATCATCATCTTTCATTTTTCGAAGTTTACGCATCTGCTGTGGTTTTTTGCCGAAGAGATTGCGCAATAAATCTGCAGGATTCAATATGGCCCCTAGTACCTTGGTCACTGCACTCGGACTCTTATTGCCGGCCTCATAGCTTCTATTGAGCCCAGAGATACTGTATTGATATGAATTGTTGATGGGCAGGTTCTTTACATCGATTTCAAGGTAACCGGTAAGCTGATAGGGCCTTACAATCACTTCTTCAAGTGCATATGCCAATTCGGTCAACGCGACCTTCGTGTCCCCGAACCGAAACATGTCATTGGTGACCCTTACCTTTTGGGATTTGAACCCTAAATAGGTGAGATACAGAGTGTCATTGACGGAGGCCGTAATGGTAAACTTTCCTTCTGGATTCGTGATGGTGCCGATGACCTTGTTCAAGTTGATGATATGCACACTCTCTAAAGGTAAATCGGTCTGTGCATTGACCACAGTGGCAGTCAATTCTTGGGAAGGGAGGGTATCTTCTTCCTGGGAAAATCCTTGAAAACAAACCAGTAAGAAAACCAAAGGGAAAAGTTTTTTCATGCAGCAATTTTCGTCATAAAAATACTAAACAAAGAAGATAGGGCCTCGAAATTAATATACCCTTAACTAAAAGAAGCCCTGTTTTCTCTTGTTTTTGCGGTTTCTTGACTTGCCTTTACCTTCTTTGAATGATGACCTCTTGTCTTTTCTTCGGCCCCTATTTTTGTCTTTTTTGCGGCCAGAGCCCCTTCCAGGGTTCTTTGAGACCTCTACATTGATATATCGCCCTTTGACCTTGAAATCTTTAAAGGTTTCCAGTACCAAAGGTGTCAGACGGGCATCGGTATTGAAGAATGAAAAGCTATCTTTTGTATCGACCCTATAAATGTCGTCTTTGTCGAGGCCAAGGTTATCCCTTAGAAAATCTTTTAATGACATCCAATCATAGCCGTCACGTTCACCCACATTGATGAAGTAGCGAACAGAACCATCTGAGGACTTCCCATCACCTCTTCCATTTTCAGAGCCACCAACGCCGGTATTCAAATCACGGGTCTTGCTATAATAATTGTAGAAACGGCTGAATTCGACAGAAACCACCTTTTTGATCAACTCATCACGGTCGATGCCTTGAAGTACATCGTTGATGGCCGGGAGATATCCCTCGATTTCAGAATTGATGGTGGTATTCTTGATGTTATTGGCCAGATGGTACAATTGTATTTCACAGATCTCGATACCCGTGGGAATCTTTCTTTCGACAAAATCTTGTTTGATTTTCTTTTCGATGGCCTTTATTTTTCTAAGCTCGCTTCTCGTAACAATGACCATTGAAATACCAGATTTGCCAGCTCTGCCCGTTCTTCCGCTGCGATGGGTGTAGGTCTCGATTTCATCAGGAAGTTGATAATTGATCACGTGGGTGATATCGTCGACATCGATACCCCTCGCTGCCACATCGGTGGCCACCAACATTTGGATTTGCTTTTTTCGAAAGGCGTTCATCACCAAATCACGTTGGTTCTGGCTGAGGTCACCGTGCAGGGCGCCGGCATTATAGCCATCTTCAATGAGCTTTTCGGCTACCTTTTGTGTATCACGCTTGGTACGGCAGAAGACCACGGAAAAAATTCCGGGATTGGCATCTGCCAATCGCTTAAGGGCAGCATAGCGGTCACGCCCACCTACGAGATAAAATTCATGTTGTACGGTGACCGCACCCACATTTTTCTCACCAACGGTGATTTCTTTTGGCTTGTGCATGAATTTTTTGGCTATGGTCGCCACTTCTTTGGGCATGGTGGCCGAGAACAACCAAGTCGATTTCTCGTTGGGCGTATTCGAAAGAATGTCCTTGATATCTTCATAAAAGCCCATGTTCAACATCTCATCGGCTTCATCAAGAATGCAATAATCGATTTTTGAGATGTCAACGATGCCCCGTTGGATCATGTCTTTCATACGGCCTGGGGTCGCTACCACTATTTGCGCCCCTCTTTTGATCTGTCTGGCCTGCTCGGTAATACTGGCACCGCCATAGATGGCGACAGTGTTCAAGCCCTTGACATATTTTGCGTAATGTTGCATCTCATTGGTGATCTGCAGGCAGAGTTCACGGGTAGGTGACAATATCAGGCCTTGTGTGGTGCGGCTTTCGCTTTGAATCTTCTGTATTAAAGGAAAACCAAAAGCAGCTGTTTTTCCCGTTCCCGTCTGTGCCAGGGCAACCAAATCGGTTTCATCGGAAAGCAATATGGGAATGGCCTTTTCTTGTACTTCTGAGGGAGATTCAAATCCGAGGTCGGAAATGGCATCTAATAAGGGTTTGTCTAACCCCAACGTTTCAAATGGTGTCATAAATAGAAATATGTTATCGCAAAAATGTGTGTTGCATCGAGCGATTCCCTTGTTCTATTTATGCCCATCGCAACACTTCTCTCCCGACAGCTATCGGGACCGGCGGCGTTAATAAAGCGGCAAAGGTAATGCTATTTACTGATTGTCAACTATTTTTCTTTAAAAACTGAATCAGGTGCTGAATGGCTTGACCGCGATGGCTGATTTTGTTTTTGGTTTCTAAGGATAGTTCGGCAAAGGTCTTGTCGTAACCTTCGGGAATAAAAATCGGGTCGTAGCCAAAACCTTTTTCGCCTCTTGGGTTTTCAATGATTTTCCCGTCCACTCTTCCAGAAAACATGAATTGTTCGCCATTGATGTTGAGCGCGATGACGGTTTCGAAATAGGCCTTTCGATTTTCGGCACCCTGCAATTCGGTAAGCACTTTTTGCATGTTGTCAATAGCACTTTTATGCTCGCCCGCATAGCGGGCCGAATATACCCCGGGTCTTCCATCCAACCCTTCAACTAAGAGTCCCGTGTCGTCGGCAAAACAGTTCAGCTGGTACTTTTGGGTCACAAAATCGGCCTTGATTCGGGCATTTTCTTGCAGGGTAGCGCCCGTTTCGGGTATTTCGGTACGGCATCCTATCGAATTCAACGAGAGCAATTCGATGTTTTTGGGCATGAGCACCGCTACCTCTTTGAATTTGTTTTGGTTGTGCGTGGCAAAAACAAGCTTCATGGTCAATCGATAAAAGGATTTCAAAAGTAGTATTTTCGTAAACATGAAGATTAAGGTTATTCCCCCTTTGGTAATGGTCATCTTTGGTTTTTTGATGTACCTGTTAGATCGTTTTTTGCCTGTTGGGGAGTTTGATTTCTTTGGAAGACCGCAAATGGCCGTTGCCCTATTTGTCTTCGCCATAATCGTATTTCTTCTGGCCTTGTACCAACTAAAGAGAGTCAAGACGACCTTAGATCCCATACACCCCGAAAAGGCAAGTGTGTTGGTGAACAAAGGGGTTTTCAAGTATTCACGAAATCCGATTTACCTCGCCATGCTCATACTATTGCTGGCTTTCGGAATTAAATTGGGAAATGCGTTCAATACACTTTTGGCGGCCGGGTTTGTCTATTTCATGAACCATTTTCAAATCAAGTATGAAGAAGAAGCGCTGCTCAAAAAGTTTGGGAAAGAATACCAACTTTACCTGAAAGCGGTTCGTCGTTGGTTCTGAATTGATAATTTGATAATTTCTGGGCAACATAAAAATCAAATTCGCACCATATTCACTTTTAGATTGCATCACTTTCCTTTTTTGACGTGGCCGATGTTTTTCGAGAGGATAAATTTTTACTTTTGAAACTTAATTTCTCAATTCAATATGATAGAGGTGGCACGTAAGTATGTCTTTGATTTTGATAGTACATTGACTAGGGTAGAGGCCTTAGATGTTCTTGCAGAAATGACCCTGCACGGTAAATCGAGCAAAGACGAGATCATAGCAGAGATACAGCATATCACCAATTTGGGTATAGACGGTGATATTTCGTTCACTGAATCGCTTGAACGGCGCATCAGGCTTCTGAAGGCCCACCGTGATGATCTCGATGGGCTCGTCAGTGAATTACGTCAGAAGATTTCAAAATCCATTGCTGCCAACAAAGAGTTTTTTGAAGAGTTTTCAGAAGATATCTATGTGATTTCCTGTGGATTCAAAGAATTCATTGACCCCATTGTAGCTGAATATAACATCCCATCAGAGCGGGTCTATGCAAATACTTTTACATTTGATGAAGAGGGAAATATTATCGGTTTTGACGAAGAGAACGTACTTGCCACGCACAACGGAAAAATAGAGTGCCTGAAACAGCTCGATTTAGACGGGGAAGTTCAGGTAATCGGTGATGGCTACAGTGATTATGTGATGCGCGAAGCAGGTATTGCCCATAAATTTTTTGCGTATACCGAAAATGTACATCGAGAGAAGGCGGCCGATAATGCCGATCACGTAGCACCCAATCTAGATGAATTTTTGTTTGTGAACGATTTGCCGAGAAAAATATCATATCCGAAGAACAGGATCAAGATACTGCTGCTCGAGAACGTACACCACGATGCTTTTGATAATCTCTCTGAAGATGGCTTTGCAGTAGAGATGGTCAAGCATAGCATACCTGAGGAGGAATTGATCGAAAAGATCAAGGGCATCCATGTTTTGGGCATCCGTTCAAAAACACAGGTGACCCAAAAGGTATTGGATGCCGCTGATAAGCTGTTGGTCGTAGGGGCTTTCTGTATCGGCACCAAGCAGATAGATTTGGAATATGCCAAAAAAAGGGGTGTGGTGGTATTCAATGCCCCCTACAGCAATACCCGTTCGGTGGTCGAGATGGCCATTGGGCAGATTATAATGCTGATGCGCAACATTTTTACACGAAGTACAGAAATTCATCAGGGCCAATGGAACAAGACCGCTACGAATGCACATGAGGTACGGGGCAAGAATTTGGGCATTGTTGGCTATGGCAACATCGGTAAACAGCTTTCGGTATTGGCCGAGGCAATAGGTATGCGTGTTTATTACTACGATGTGGCCGATAGATTGGCCTTGGGAAATGCCAAGAGATGTGCCACTCTTGAAGATCTGCTTTCGGTATCCGATGTGGTCAGTTTACATATTGACGATAACAAGGCCAATGAAAACTTCATCGGCGAAAGAGAAATCAACCAAATGCGTGACGGTGCGCTGCTCATCAACCTTTCTAGGGGTTTTGTGGTCAATATCCCTGATCTGGCCGCAGCTCTGAAATCAGAAAAATTGGGCGGTGCCGCGATAGATGTATATCCTTCAGAGCCACGAAGCAATGGGCAGTTTATTACCGAGCTACAAGGTTTGTCGAACGTTATTTTAACGCCCCATATCGGGGGAAGCACCGAAGAGGCCCAAAAAGATATTGCCAGTTTTGTACCCAATAAGATCATGGATTATGTCAATTCAGGCAATACCGTAGATGCGGTGAATTTTCCGAATATCAGATTGCCACAGCAGAACAATGCGCATCGTTTCTTGCACATTCATAAAAATGTACCGGGTATCATGGCGCACATCAATGAGGTCTTGGCCAGGTATAACATGAACATTACGGGGCAATATCTCTCTACAGACAATGAACTTGGCTATGTGATCACCGATATTGACAAAGACTACGACAAAGAAGTGACAAAAGCGCTTAAAAATGTAGAGAATACCATTAAGTTTAGGGTGCTTTACTGATCATTCCCTATTGATGATGGTAGGGTTCATTCTTGAGAATGGTAAAGGCACGATAAAACTGTTCCACCACAAAAAGCCGTACCATTTGATGCGAAAACGTCATCTTTGAAAGCCCCATTTTACCATTGGCCCTTTTATAGACCTCTTCACTGAATCCGTAGGGGCCACCAATGGCAAATACCAAGTTCTTGATGCCACTGTTCATTTGTTTTTGAAGTAAAGAGGCAAATTGTATCGAAGAATACTGTTTTCCTTTTTCATCAAGAAGTATCAGTATATCAGAAGGTTGTATATTTTTCAATAGCACTTCACCCTCTTTTTCCTTTTGCTGTCGCTCTGACAGGTTTTTGGTGTTCTTGATGGCCGGAACAATAGCGAAAGTAAACTTCACATAGTGCTTCAACCGATTGGTGTAGGTGGTTATCAGGCTGTTCAGTTCTTGGCTGTCCGTTTTACCTATGGCAAGTAGCGTGATGGTCATGTTTCCAAAAATAACCCCTTTTCAAAAAAGGGCTACTTGATCACCCTTTTGTTTAAGGCTTATTTTGGTAATTTCGCAGCAAACTGTCCGTTAATGATATCCGAAGCACTATTTAAAAACGAGCTGGATTTGATTATTTCCAATGCCATTCGCGAAGATATAGGGGATGGTGATCATAGCTCACTGGCCTGTATTCCTTCAGAAGCAAAGGGCAAAGCGAAGCTTTTGGTAAAAGATGAGGGCATTATCGCAGGGGTTGAATTTGCAAAACAGGTTTTTGGCTATGTTGACCCAGAACTGTCAATAGAAACTTTGATAACCGATGGAACCCATGTAAGCCATGGTGATATCGTGTTTTATGTGGAAGGAAGCTCCCAATCTATATTAAAAGCCGAACGTTTGGTACTCAACGCAATGCAGCGCATGAGCGCCATCGCTACGAAGACCAGGCACTTTGTGGATCTGCTCGAAGGAACACAGACCAAGATTTTGGATACCCGAAAGACCACACCCGGTATACGGGCCCTCGAAAAATGGGCCGTGAAGATCGGTGGGGGCGAAAACCACAGATTTGCCCTATATGATATGATCATGCTAAAAGACAACCATATCGATTTTGCGGGCGGTATCACCAAGGCCATTAAAAAAACCCAAACCTATCTTGAAGAAATTGGAAAGGACCTCAAGATTATCGTTGAGGCACGAAATTTGGATGAGGTCAAAGAAATATTGCAATCACAGGGCGTGTACCGTATTTTATTGGACAATTTCGACTATAAAGACACCAGAACCGCGGTTGAGTTGATCGGAGACCGATGCTTGACCGAATCTTCAGGTGGTATTAATGAGGAAACTTTAAGAAAATACGCAGAATGCGGGGTTGATTATATTTCATCGGGTGCGTTGACACATTCTGTATACAATAAAGATTTAAGTCTAAAGGCCGTATAGATGTCCAAACCTATTGAAGAGCAATTGCAAAAGATTCCGGTGGTCAATTGGGCGGTGGCCCTATTGAAAAAGATCAGACTGAAAGCTTTTGAGGGCCTCTCATTTTATGATCTCATTGAGATGTACGTGGTCGGTATCATACAAGGGGCATTGTCAACACGGGCAAGCTCTATAGCATTCAGTGTGTTCATGGCCATTTTTCCATTATTGATTTTTTTTGTCACCTTGATACCATTTGTCATTCCGTATGTAAGTATTGGCAATGAGAATTTTGATGCCCAGTTTTTACTTTTTTTGGAATCTTTTCTGCCTTCTGCGACCAGTGACTATTTTGGCGATATCTATCAACAGATCAAAGACCAAAAAAGGGGGGGACTGCTTTCATCCGCTTTTGTGATTTCCATTTTTTTGGTGGCCAACGGGGTAAATTCCATTTTTTCGGGTTTTGAGACGTCATACCATGTAGAGTTGACCCGTAACTTTTTTCGGCAATATGCCTATGCCCTGATGGTCGGACTGATATTATCGATTCTCGTTATGGTCGGCGCCGTGGTCTTTGTATATTTTGAATTGGTGCTTGAGAGTACGAATGCATATTTCAGTCGAGCTATCGGGTTTGATGTGGAAAAAGGCGATGCTTTTGTTGTTCAAATGGCAAAAGTGCTGTTTTTTGCACTCTTGTCATATTTGACAACGGCCATACTCTATTATTTCGGTACCGCTGAGGGCAAGCAGGCCAAATTCTTTTCGGCTGGGGCTTTGATGACCACATTGCTGTTTTTGCTGACCTCCTATCTTTTTGGAGTGTACGTAGAAAAAATAGCACGGTACAACGAGCTTTACGGGGCACTTGGAGGATTACTTATATTTATGGTATTTATTTGGTTGAATTCCAGTATTTTATTATTAGGCTTTGAGTTAAATGCCACGCTTAACGCCTTAAAGAAGAAACACCCTAAAAAACAAGGATCATGAAGGTGTGCCACAAGATTGCTTTACTGTTGTTGACCTGTCACGGTATGCATGCACAGGATGTCTTTGGAAAATGGAAAACAATCGACGATGCGTCAGGAAAGGCCAAGGCCATAGTAGAGGTCTACAAAAAGGGTGGAAAAATCTACGGGGTCATTCGAAAAGTCTTGGAAAAGGGAGAAGAAGATGCTGTTTGCAAGAAATGCAACGGTGACTTGAAGAACAAGCCAATTGTTGGCATTAATGTGGTTCGTGGCCTGGTCAAAAATGGGGATACTTATGAAGATGGAAAACTCTTGGACCCTGAAAATGGCAAAGAATTCAGGGGCAAGATATGGTTGAATCCTGATAATCCCGATGAACTGATGGTGCGGGGCTATGTGGCATTTTTCTATCGTACCCAGATTTGGCACAGGGTAAAGTAGTAGGGGGTATGGAGTATTTTGTAGATGTTGTATTACCGATTCCCTTAGCGCGTTTTTTCACTTACAGGATTTCTGAACAAGAATCAGATTTTCTCAAGCCGGGCATGCGCATCGCGGTTCCCTTTGGCAAATCAAAGATATATACGGCCCTTTGCCATCAGGTACACCAAAACCCACCAGAAGCTTATGAAGCAAAGGAAATACATCAAATATTGGATGATGTTCCATTGGTCAATGCCATTCAACTAAAACATTGGCAGTGGATTGCCGATTACTATATGTGCACATTGGGTGAGGTGGTGAGAAGTGCGCTGCCCAGTGCTTTTTTGCTCGAAAGCGAAACCTTGATCTTGCCCAATAAAAACCAAGAGGTCGATGAAGCCGACCTCAGGGATGATGAGTTTTTGGTCTTTGAGGCATTGCAACACCAAGAATCGCTTAAGATTGACGACATCTGTCAAATCATTGACCGAAAGAATGCATTACCGGTAGTGAACAGGTTGCTGAGCAAGCAAGTGGTCGTACAAAAAGAAGAATTGTATGAGCAGTATAAACCCAAAAGGGTACGGTTTGTCAAACTGTCAGGGATTTACCAAAACGAGGAGAAATTACAGGAATTACTGGATGGTTTGACAAGGGCACCCAAGCAAAGCCATGCCGTGCTCTCCTTGTTTCAGCTACAGGCAGAAACAAAAAAGCCCATAAAGTCAAGTAGTTTGGAGAAAGAGGGAAACGTCTCAAAGGCAGTCATCAAATCCCTTATCGACAAACAGGTTTTCGAGCAGTATTATCTTCAGCGTGACCGGGTCGAACATCATGGCGAAGCCACCAAAGAAGGGATAGAGCTGAACCGGCCACAGCAAGAGGCCCATGATTCGTTGCAGCTTCAATTTTCATCAAAAAAAAGAGTGGCCTTATTGCATGGTGTGACTTCATCTGGCAAAACAGAGGTGTACATCAAACTATTGCAGCGCGTGGTCGATGAGGGTAAACAGGCCCTGTACCTTTTACCGGAAATAGCGCTTACCTCACAATTGATCAACAGGCTTCGTGACTATTTCGGGAACAAGGTGTCGGTCTATCATTCAAAATACAATTTGAACGAAAGGGTAGAGGTATGGAACAATGTACTGCAACAAAAAGAAAAGGCACAGATCATCATAGGGGCCCGTTCGGCCCTCTTCTTACCGTATTCAGATTTGGGATTGATAGTGGTCGATGAAGAACATGACCAATCATTCAAGCAATTTGATCCTGCCCCGCGCTATCACGCCAGAGATGCCGCCATTGTGCTGTCACAATATCACGATTGCCATTGCCTGTTGGGGTCGGCCACCCCAAGCATTGAGAGCATGAAAAATGCAAAAACGGGCAAATATGGACATGCTGAAATCAATGAGCGTTTCGGAAAAGTTTTGATGCCCGATATTGAATTGGTCGATTTGAAAGAGGCGACCAAGCGCAAAAAGATGAAAGGTCACTTTTCAGAACGACTGCTAGAGGAAATGACCGAAACCCTGAACGCTGGCGAGCAGATCATTTTGTTTCAGAACCGTCGCGGTTTTGCGCCGATTGTCGAGTGTACCACTTGCGGGCATTCGCCCCAGTGCCCCAATTGCGATGTCAGTTTGACGTACCATCGGTATAAAAACCAGTTGCGATGCCATTATTGCGGCTATCACATGGTCTCAGAGGCCAGTTGTATGGCCTGTGGCAGTTTTACATTGGATAAAAAGGGCTTTGGTACCGAGCAGGTACAAGAAGAACTGGTCACCTTATTTCCAGATACCAGAGTGGGGCGCATGGATCTTGACACCACCCGTGGCAAGCATGCGTATGAAAAAATTATCAGTGCCTTTGAGCAGCAAGAATTCGATATTTTGGTCGGTACGCAAATGGTGACGAAAGGCCTTGATTTCAGAAATGTGAGCCTAGTGGGCATTATGAACGCCGATACCTTGCTGAACTTTCCTGATTATAGGTCCCACGAACGCAGTTTTCAACTGTTGACCCAAGTGGCCGGTAGGGCGGGGCGTACCAAAAAGAGAGGTAAGGTGTTGGTGCAGACCTATAATCCGTATCATAGAATTTTGCAACAGGTCTCGACCAATGACTATACCGAAATGTTTGAGAACCAGCTCTATGAGCGGGAGCATTTCAAATATCCCCCAGTGGTAAGGGTCATCAAGGTTACGTTGAAAGACAAAGACTTCAATAAGTTGAACGAGGCTTCCGAATGGTTTGCAGAGGCCTTGAAAAACCTATTGCCACAAGAACGCATTTTGGGGCCTGAGTACCCACCAGTGGCCCGTATCCGAAGGTATTACCTGAAGAATATACTGATAAAGATCAACTTGTCCCGTTCACCATCCAAAATAAAAAAAGGCATTAAAAGAATTGAAAAAACCTTTAATGCCATTTCCCAGTATAAAAGTGTCAGACTGGTCTATAATGTCGACCACATATAGTTCTATGCGTTTGACAGCGCTTCTGCCAACTCGGTCTTCTTATTTCTGCTTAGTGGAATCTGCCTGCCATCGACTTCAACGTTTTTGCTATTGAATTTTTCGATTTTCTCGAGATTTACGATGTACGATTTATGGATTCTCAAGAATTTCTCTGGCGGCAATTGTTTTTCGAATGACTTCATTGTGGACAATATAACAATATTGGCCTCATCGGTCACCAATTTGATGTAATCGCCAAGTGCTTCGATCCACTTGATATCGTTAAGTATGACCTTACGTTTTTTAAGGTTGCTCTTCACAAAGATATGTTCTTCGTCTTCATCGACCTTGTTCATTTGCTCATACTTGGCCACCGCCCTTTTAACAGACGCTTCGAAACGGGCCAGGGTAATAGGTTTGTGCAGGTAGTCGGTTACGTCATAATCAAATGCCTTGAGGGCGTAATCGGGTTTACCCGTAATCAAAATGACCTGTGGTGGATTTTCAAGGGCCTCTAAAAGGTCAAATCCATTTATGATGGGCATTTCGACATCTAAAAATATAAGGTCGATTTCATGGTTTTTTAATCCGTTCTTTGCTTCGATGGCATTACTGTACTCTGCTACCAAGGCTAAGTGCGGATGGTTGTTAACCAATTTTGCAACGGCCATGCGCTGCATTGACGAGTCGTCTACAATTATACTTTTTAATTTCATAGATTGGGGTGATTTGTGGGGTTAAATCATCGGCAAATTACATAAAAAACACGGTCAACTACAACAAAAGATGTAAACATTGCCTATTCTGTTGTGTAAATGGCCTCAGATGTAATGTAGGTTTTGTTCAATTGTTTTTTGTTAATAACTCTTAAAATGGAAAACGAAGTTTTTTTCATTTTCTTGTGAATGGAAGATAGAATTCTTACTTTTGCGCTCCTTTTTAAAATAGATATTTATGAACCATTACGAAACTGTTTTCATTTTGAATCCCGTTCTGTCTGATACGCAGATAGAGGAAACAGTCAAGAAATTTGAGGATTTCTTGGTTAAGAATGGTGCCAAAATGGTCTCCAAAGAAGATTGGGGGCTAAAAAAATTGGCCTATCCCATTCAGCACAAGAAAAGTGGTTTTTACCACTTGTTCGAGTTTACCGCACCAGGGGAGGTAATTTCCCCTTATGAGGTAGAACTGATCAGAGACGAACGCATCATGCGTTTTTTGACCGTTAAATTAGACAAGCACGCCATTGCGTGGGCCGAAAAGAGAAGAGACAAACTAAAAGCAAAAGCTTAGCGACATGGCAACACTTGAACAACAGGCAAAATCGAAGAAAGATGGGGAAATCAGGTATCTGACCCCTTTGAACATAGAAACCAGCAAGCAGAAGAAATATTGCAGGTTCAAAAAATCAGGTATCAAATACATTGATTATAAAGATCCTGATTTTTTGATGAAACTGGTCAATGAGCAGGGCAAACTGCTCCCAAGAAGAATCACGGGCACATCGTTGAAGTACCAAAGAAAAGTGGCCCAAGCCATCAAAAGGGCTCGCCACCTGGCCTTGATGCCGTACGTTGGTGATATGTTGAAATAAAAATTTTGTGAAAAATGGAACTTATTTTAAAAGAAGACGTACAAAATTTGGGTTTTAAAGATGATATTGTAACCGTAAAGAACGGTTATGGTCGAAACTACTTGATTCCGCAAGGATTGGCTGCTTTGGCGACCCCTTCAGCGAAGAAAGTACTGGCAGAGACCCTTAGACAGCGGGCCCATAAAGAAGAGAAGGCCATTAAAGAGGCCCAGAAGACCGCCGATGCCCTCAAAGAGCTTGAAATCAAGATACCCGCCAAGGTGGGGGCTGCCGAGAAACTTTTTGGTTCTGTCAGCAATATCGATTTGGCTGAGGCATTGGACAAAGCTGGTCATACCATCGAAAGAAAGTTTATAAACATTCAAGGAGGTACCATCAAAAGAACGGGCCCATACAATGCACAGATAAGATTACACAGAGAGGTTATCGTTGATTTTCATTTTGAGGTTATTGCTGAGGCCAAATAATTGGCGATGACGTTGATAACTTAAAAGAGCTATGCACGCATAGCTCTTTTTTTTGCACTATGTTTGCCTTAATTTAAGACTAACTTAACAAAGAACACATGAAAAAAAAGCTACTCTTTTTCTTATTGACCTCCTTGATAAGTATTGTTGGTTTTTCACAGGTGACCACTTCGAATATCAGGGGCAAAGTGGTAGATGACCAAGGAGCACCTTTATTGGGTGCAAACGTTGTGGCCGTACACACCCCCACAGGAACACAGTATGGGGCCATTTCCAATGAAGATGGCCGTTTTAACCTGCTTAACCTAAGGGTAGGGGGGCCTTATGAGGTTACCATCTCTTATGTCGGTTTCAAAAACAATGTAAAGAATGATATTTTTCTTTCATTGGGTAAGACCTTTAACCATAACGTGAGCCTACAATCAGATAGTCAGGTTTTGGATGAAGTTGTCGTTGTTGGTGATCAAACAGGAACTTTCGGTAGTGACCGAACAGGTTCTGAAACAAATGTCGGACGCAGAGAGCTTACCCGATTGCCCACCATCTCAAGATCGGCAAGTGATTTCACAAGGTTGGAACCGAGTGCCTCTTCACCTACCAACGCAGATGGCGGACTTTCATTTGGTGGTCGAAACGATCAGTTCAATAATTTTTCTTTGGATGGTTCTTTCTTTGCCAATCCGTTTGGCTTGGATGCCCCCACACCGGGCGGGCAGACCAGTGCCCAGCCCATTTCATTGGATGCGATAGATCAAATTCAAGTATCACTGGCTCCCTATGATGTGACACAATCCGGTTTTACAGGGGCTACGGTCAACGCAGTTACCAAAAGCGGTACCAATGACTTTTATGCCACTGTTTATGGCTTTTTTAGAAATGACGATCTTACAGGAGGCAAGATTAACGGTGATGATGTGTTCAAGACCGGTCTTGAACAGGTTCAATACGGTATCAGTGTTGGTGGACCGATCATAAAAGATAAGCTGTTTTTCTTCGCCAATTTTGAAAAAGACGACCTAACGGAATTGGGTACCGCCGGTTTCGTTCCCAACACGGGAACAGGGGCCATCAATGAGTCAAGGGTTTCTGTCACAGACTTGCAAGACGTACAGAGCGCTTTGGCCGCTTTGGGCTACGATACGGGCAGTTTTGAAAACTTCAACTTTGACCAAGAATCTACCAAAGGTATTTTCAAGCTAGATTGGAACATTGACAATAACAATAGACTGGCTGTCATCTATAACTTTTTGAGGGCATCGAAACAAAAACCTGCCCACCCTTCGGCATTGGGCTTTAGAGGACCCAATGCAGCTACTTTGCAATTTGAGAACTCAGGTTACGAAATCAACAACAATATAAATTCAGTACAGTTAGAACTCAATTCAACTCTATCAAATGAGGCGGTCAATAAGCTTCAGGTAGGGTACACACATTTTGACGACTTTCGAGATCCTTTGTCAACACCGGCACCCAGCATTATCATTGAAAACGGCGGAACGAACTATATAGTGGCAGGCCATGAGCCTTTCTCGATTAACAACCGGTTGGATCAGAAGGTGTTTCAGATTACCAATAATTTGAACATTTTCAAAGGTGACCACACCTATACCATAGGCTTCTCATATGAAAAATTCCAGTTTGATAATTCATTTAACCTTGGGGTATATGGAGGCACTTTTGGTTTTCCAAGATCTGATGATACGTTTGGCAATTTTAGGAGTGTACAGGAATTTCTCGATGCGGCACAACCCGGAGGTTTGATAGATGGCCAAATTCAAACTGCGCAGGCCATATTTGCCAGCAACAACCAATTCCCCGATGGTACGCCTGGCGGGTGGGCCCTCGCAGAAACCAATGTGGGTCAGTTGGCGTTCTATCTTCAAGATGAGTGGGACGTGACCGACAATTTCAAATTGACCTACGGGGTTCGTTTTGATAAACCGCTATTTTTCGATACAGCAGATAAAGTTCGCGAAAACATTGCTCGAAAAGGGGGCGCATTGGCAGAAGGAGGCACTTATGCGCCTGACATCGTCTATTTTGACCCTGAGAATGGAAATGAAGTGTTGATCGACTCAGAGCAGTTGCCCAACAATGATTTCTTGGTTTCTCCCCGTGTGGGCTTCAATTGGGATGTGCATGGCGATAATACGCTTCAAATTCGAGGAGGTTCGGGCCTCTTCACAGGTCGTTTTCCTTTTGTTTGGTTGGGTAACCAAGTACAGGGTACTGATTTCTTCTTTTATCAGGCGGTGGATCCAGATTTTCAGTTTCCACAGGTTTGGCGAACCAATATTGGACTTGACAAGGCCTTTGACAATGGCTTGGTGTTGACCACTGACCTTTCATATACGAAAGACATCAATGCCGCCCACGTTCAGAATTGGGGATTGGATACTCCATCGGCTACATTGAACGCCCCAGGTGATAATCGTGCGGTTTATACCAATGATGATAAGTCACAGTTGTTCGGCCCAAATAATGCCTATGTATTCACCAATTCTGATGAGGGTAGAATTTTCAACGCTTCTTTCAAAGCCCAGAAAACATGGGAAGATGGGCTATATGCCATGTTGGCCTATAACTACTTGAACTCAAAAGAGGTAAACTCAATTGAAGCAGAGATCACAGGTGATGCTTTTGCCGCCAATGCCGTTGTAGGCAATGCCAATGATGATGTTTTGGCCTTTTCAAGATATGGTGACACCCACAGAATTATTGGCGTGGTCTCAAAGGCATTTTCAACGGGTACCACGGTATCTACTTTTTTCGAATATGCCCAAGGAGGAAGGTTCAACTACATCTATGGTGGTGACATCAATAATGATGGGTCTAGCATCAACGATTTGATTTACATTCCCACGGCAAGTGAATTGAACCAGATGACCTTTAGTGGTCCAGGTCAAGCTGAAGCTTTTGAGGCTTTTATCCAACAAGATGACTACTTGAGTGAGAATCGTGGCAGTTATGCCGAACGATATGGCGCGTTGGCTCCATGGAGGGGTAGATGGGACCTTAAAGTATTGCAAGACATCAAAATCAATGATAGAAACAGATTACAGTTGAGTCTAGATGTGTTGAACGTAGGCAATCTGATCAATTCTGACTGGGGAGTGGTCGAGCAACCTACCTTTAATCAGATTTTGGGCGTAACGGTTGATGACAGTAACAACCCAACCTATACTTTTGACCCAAATTTGACCAATACATTTACGGCAAACACCAGTGCGCTTTCAAGATGGAGGGCCCAATTGGGGGTACGCTACATTCTTGACTAGTATTTTGAGTAGCAATAAAAAGGCCCTGATTGAAAATCAGGGCTTTGTTTTTGAACTATGTTATGAAATATAAACGGCTTACAAAAGAGCAATTTGAGGAGTTGCACCAAGAATTCACCAATTTTTTGGCCACACAATCCATTACGGCTGAAGAATGGGAAAGGTTAAAAAAAGAAAAGCCCGAAATGGTTGAAGAAGAACTCGACATATTCAGTGATTTGATTTGGGAAGGTGTGCTGTCAAAGGTGAAATATCTTGAGAACATTTCAGAAAGGCATATGCATTTGTTCGAACTGACCGAAAAAGAAATGAAACTGCTATCGGTCAAGGTATTGAACCCTGAGATCGACTTGCGTACGAAGGAAGGTTTTGCCTGGTTCAAACGTAATTTTCAATCTGACTTTGTCGAATATCTGACGGCCTCAAAGGCATATGGCGGAGACAAGAACAAAGATAAATTTGATTTGATTCAACAGGGTGCGGTCATCACTAAAGGCGAACTCTATCAATGGTTTGATGAAATCATTGAATAGCCAATCGTCATTCTTTCGAAAACAGGAATCTCTTTATCTTTATGCGATAATTTAAAGAATGCCACAAAAACCATCCATACCCAAGGGAACACGTGATTTCTCACCCACAGAGGTTGCAAAGCGCAACTATATCATAGACACCATCAAAGAATACTTTGAAACCTTCGGTTTTCAACCCATCGAGACCCCAAGCTTTGAGAATTCTGAAACGCTTCTGGGGAAATATGGAGAGGAAGGTGACCGACTGATTTTTAAGATCTTGAACTCAGGAGATTTCATCTCAAAAGTTGATGATGTGACCTATAGCTCGAAGAATTCAAATTCTTTGGCCCCAAAAATTACTGAAAAAGCCCTTCGTTATGACCTCACCGTACCCTTTGCCCGTTATGTGGTGATGCACCAGAACGATATTGATTTTCCGTTCAAACGCTATCAGATACAACCTGTATGGCGGGCCGATCGACCACAAAAGGGGCGTTTTCGTGAATTTTACCAATGTGATGCCGATGTAGTGGGCGCCCATTCGCTTTTGCAAGAAGTAGAGTTTGTACAACTTTATGATACTGTTTTTTACGCCTTGGCATTGCAAGGAGTGACGCTTAAACTCAATAACCGAAAGGTTCTTTCGGGCATTGCCGAAGTCATCGGTGCACAACGATTATTGGTCGATTTTACGGTGGCGTTGGACAAGCTCGATAAAATTGGCGAAGAGAGCGTTAAAAAAGAAATGCTCGACAAAGGTATTTCTGAGGCTGCCATCAAAAAAGCGCAACCATTGTTTTCGCTTTCTGGCAGTAATATTGAAAAACTTGATGTGCTCAAAGACTTTCTGAGAGATTCTGAGATAGGGGTTCAGGGTGTTGAAGAACTGGAGTTTATCTTGAATACCATTTCAGATTTTAAATTGAAGGCGGCCAATGTTCAATTGGATGTTACCTTGGCCCGCGGACTGAACTATTACACGGGCACCATTTTTGAAGTGTTGGCCCCACAGGGCGTACAGATGGGCTCCATTGGCGGGGGCGGCCGTTATGATGATCTCACTGGTATTTTTGGTTTAAAAGATGTGAGCGGGGTGGGTATTTCTTTCGGACTGGACCGTATTTATCTGGTTTTGGAAGAATTGGGGCTTTTCCCTGACAGTTTAGAGACTTCCCTTGATGTACTGTGCTTGAATTTTGGGGATAAAGAAGCTACAGCTGCCTTGAAATTGGTAAACACACTACGGAAACTTGGCTTGCGCACCGATTTATATCCCACAAGTACAAAATTGCCCAAGCAGTTTAAATATGCCGATAAGCGTAATGTACCTTATGTAATTCTTTTGGGAGAAACGGAATTGTCAGCAGGTAATTTTGTGGTAAAGAACATGAAAACGGGCGATCAGAAAACATTTGAACTGGACCACCCAGAAAAGTTTGCCCAAGAGTTGCTATAACTTTTTCTTTACTTCTTTGACTATTGTCTTATAGTAATCGGCCCCATGGGGAACGTACTTACCAGTATTGGCCATTCCCCACGTTTCTTCGGCAAACGTCAACAAGGGTAACAGGGCAAGGGCTTCCACCTCACTATCTTGCTTTATTAATTTTTCTAGTGGCACGGTCAATTTGCAGAGAAAAGTGTGGTGAAATTCGGCATCTACAAAATCATCGGCATGTTTGTGAACAGACCTAAAGATTCCGATTTTTTCCAAATCGCCCTTGCCCACATCCAAACCGATTTCTTCCTTGATTTCACGAAGGGCAGAGGTTTCAATAGCTTCACCCGCCCCGATATGGCCCGCCACGGATACATCCCAAAGTGAAGGAAACGTATTTTTCTTCTTTCCTCTTTTTTGCAAAAGAACTTGTCCATCTAAAGTATAAAACCATACGTGAATGGTCGGATGAAAAAGTCCTTTTTGATGGGCCAAAGACTTCATCATCGATTTACCAGTGTGGTTTCCAGATTCATCGAGTATGTCCACAAGTTCATCCAAAGAAAAAAGTTTCTTTAAGGTCAGGTTTTCATTTTCTCTCCTCGTCAAAAACAAGTGTTCACCTACAGTGTACGATCGGGTCAATCAAAATAACTGAACGTTTCACCTTCTTTGATGGCCAATAGCGTTTCATAGATCAATCGTATCACGTTTTCAACATCATCACGGTGCACCATTTCAACGGTGGTATGCATATAACGCAAGGGCAAGGAAATCAAGGCAGAGGCCACGCCACCGTTACTGTAGGCAAAGGCATCGGTATCGGTGCCGGTCGATCTAGAAGAGGCCTGTCGCTGAAATGGTATCTTTTTGGCCTCAGCTGTCTCGATGATACGTTCACGCAGCTTTTGCTGTACTGCAGGGGCGTAAGAAATAACGGGTCCCTTGCCAATCGATGTTTCACCTTCTTTCTTTTTATCGATCATCGGGGTGGTGGTATCGTGGGTCACATCGGTCACAATGGCGACATCTGGTTTGATGGTCTCGGTGATCATTTGTGCGCCCCGTAAACCGATTTCTTCTTGCACCGAATTGGTGATGTAGAGTCCGAAAGGCAGCTCTTTCTTGTTTTCATGAAGCAAACGGGCCACTTCGGCCACCATAAAACCACCTGCACGATTATCAATGGCACGGCATACGAATTTGTTCTTGTTCAGTACCTGAAATTCATCTGGGTAGGTAATCACACACCCGACGTGAACGCCCATTTTTTCGACTTCCTCTTTGTCTTTCGCACCGATATCGATGAAAATGTTGTCAAGTTTTGGGGGTTCTTCCTTGGCTTTGTTTCTGGTATGTATGGCGGGCCATCCAAAGACCCCCTTGACCACACCTTTCTTGGTATGGATGTTTACCCACTTTGAAGGTGCAATTTGGTGGTCACTGCCCCCATTTCTAATGACATAGAGCAAACCATTGTCGGTTATATAATTGACATACCATGATATTTC
This sequence comes from Muricauda sp. SCSIO 65647, assembly GCF_021534965.1. Lineage (NCBI taxonomy): Bacteria > Pseudomonadati > Bacteroidota > Flavobacteriia > Flavobacteriales > Flavobacteriaceae > Allomuricauda > Allomuricauda sp. SCSIO 65647. The sequence goes on along the minus strand of NZ_CP091037.1, from coordinate 22,996 downwards.
ATCGGAATGCCCCTCGATGACCACTTTGTATTTCGCTTTGGGATTAATGACCGCCACGGCCGTACCATATGTATCGGTGATGAAGTCATCGACATAGGGCTTTAGATATTCCATCCAAATTTTTTGGCCCTCCCACTCATAACCGGTTGGCGAAGCGTTGTTCAAATATTTTTCAAAGAATTTCAGTGATTTCTGGGTAAGTATTTTTTCTGATGCCATGTTACATTTTTATCATGCAAAATTAGCAATTATTAAAATCTTCCTATCTATTAAATGTCATTGTATTCACTGAGTCGGTAAACTTGGAAAAGAACAGATGCAATAAACTTTTGGGGAGCATTTTGCAAAAAACCATTTTCAACTATAGGTGTAAGAAAATAGGTGCTGTCATTTCATGCTCATGCTTATTTTGGTTGCGAACCGCGCACCACATCGATGAAAAGCAACATTTTCGAAATATTGGAAAAATCCATTCTGAGGGTAGAAGACATGCAATGGTCTTTTATCGGAACCTTGTAACGAAGGCGACTCTTTTCACACATTAAATGATTTATTGCCAACGGTATTTTAATGGCGATCAGAAGTTAGAATATGCAAGAAATAAAAGTTTGAAGTAGCGTTGGTGATAAGTAACCGAGAAAATTCTATATCAGGCCTTCCCGTACATAATGGGTTGCTGCTTGGGTCATGTTCTTAAAGTTTGTTTTGCTCAAGATGTTTTTTCTATGGGTATGTACCGTATCTAAAGAAATGTGGAGGTAATCGGCGATTTCTTTTGAACTGAAACCTTCAGAGATAAGTTTCACGATTTCAACCTCACGGCTTGAAATTTCCAGTTTGGGCTGATTGTTATCGAAGTCTTTGATATTTCCAATTCCAAAATAACTCTTGCCGTCCAAAACATGGATGAATGAGATTTTGTGATTGTTATGCGTGGTGATATGGCTTATGTCAGATTGATTGGTAAAAACGGTCGAAAGGTTATAGTCTTCATCTACACTAAGGGCAATAGACTGCCTTAGATGCAGCCGATAGTTGTTATTTGAATCTTTAAATCTTATTTGATAACTCAATTTATAATTGGGAATATCTTTTTTTTCAATGTGTTTGAACAAGAAATACCCTGCCACCTCTTCACAATGAACAAAATGTTGAAAATCGTCAGGATGGATTCTATTGACATAATCATTGACCTGAAACTGATCGGGATCTTCCCCGGTAATCAATCGAATGTTTTCGCTCAAAAATGTAAATCTTCTGTTCACAATGTCAAAAATGTATTGAAAGGAAGGCCCCGGGGAATATAAATTTTCAAATAAACGATTTAATTTATTTTGGTCGGCTTGAACGGTTTGTCTGGCCAGAAAATTGCTTTTTTCATCAAAAACCTTATAGATTTCCCTGACTTTTTTGTTTTCCATGGTAAATGTTAACTAATTGTCATTGCCATTTAGATCAGTCCTTCGTTGATACAATATCTGATGGTTTGGGGCATGTTTCTAAACTTGGTCTTCTTCAAAATATTCTTCCGATGGGTGCTGACAGTATCCAAAGAGATGCGCAGATAATTCGATATTTCTTTTGAGCTATAACCTTCTGATATTAATTTGAGGATCTCGGTTTCCCGCTGGGTAATAGAGGATTTGGGAGGCATATTCTTCAAATCTTCAATTTTGTTGATCCCAAAATAGCTTTTATTGCCCAAAACGTCAATAAAGGACATTTTAAAATTGTTGATAGTGGTTATATGATCAACAATGGAATGATTTGCGAAAGACGAAGAAATATTGAAATTTTCGTCAACGGCCAGGGCAATGGCCTGATGCAAGAACAACCTATAGTTTTCATCAATATCTTTTATCCTAAACTGAAAAGAGACCTTGTAGTGGGGGATGGACTCTTTTTTGATATGGCGAAACAAAAAAAAGGCGGCTATTTCTTGACAGTGTACATAATGTTCGATGTCATCGGGATGAATTCGGTTCACAAAAATCTCTGGAGTCAGCTTGAGCGGATCTACTCCAAAGAGCTTGTTTGCCCCATCACTGACATATAGAAATTTTTTGTTGGGAAAGTCAAACACATATTGAAAGGAAGGCCCTGGAGAATATACGTTTTTGAGCAATGAATTAAGTCTTTGCTCATCATATTGTACGGTTTGTTGGGCCAAGGATTCATTGACATTGTCAAAGACCTTATAGATTTCCCGTACTCTCGTATTACTCATTGACAGATTGGTTTGGGTTTGACAAATGGCCTGTTGTCATGAAATATAAGGATATTCACTTATTTTTAATAATAAGGATGGTCTATTATCGTTACTTTTGAAGAGCTTTTTAGTAGTACTTTTTTATGCGTCGCACACTGGCAACACTGCTTCTTCTTTCCGTTTTTTTCTTCGGATTTGCCCAAGAAGAAAAGCATTTAGACTCTATTGCGGAATATTATGTCAGAATGGAGGGAGACTCCCTATTACTGGAATCCATTCCTCTTGATGAGGTCTATATTTTTGGAAAACTTGAATTTGCCGACAAAAAGGAAAAACTCCGCTACTACATTTTAAGAAGAAAAACGCTGAAAGTGTATCCCTATGCCAAATTGGCGGCCGAACGTCTGGTCGAACTGAACGACAGCTTGGCCAAAATCAAAAAGAGGCGCCATAGAAAAAAGTATACCCGCCAAATGCAGAAATATATTGAAGGTGAATTTTCAGATGAACTGAAAAAGCTAACCCGAACCGAAGGGCAGATATTGGTTAAGCTCATACATCGACAGACGGGCACTACCGCTTTTGGTCTGGTAAAGGAACTGCGCAACGGATGGAGGGCTTTTTGGTACCAGACCACTGCCAAAATGTTTAAAATCAGTATCAAAGAAGAATTTCGCCCAACCGAGGTACATGAAGACTATTTGATTGAAGACATTTTGCAAAGGGCCTTTGCGTCTAATCGCCTGACACGGCAAAAGTCGGTGTTGGATTATGACTACGCTGTGTTGAGCAATAAATGGAAAACCAATTCAACCGATACTACTGCTTCCAAAAAAAAGAATTGATCTATTTTTTCTTTCCAAAAAGCGAATCGACCATTAATTTCACGGCATAAAACCCGAGTACAATGGCTACAGTAGCCAAAAGCAATCCTACTATAAGAACAGGAATGTACCATGGGTGCCCTTCATTTTTAAAGGCCTGATATATGACCACCGGTGCCAAAAACATGGTCAAGGCCGTAACGAAGAGGTATTTTACCCCTTTTACCAATAATGTCTTATCGGTTCCCATGCGATAAAGGTAGCCAATAATTCACTTATATTTAGTGAAACAAATTTTGATGGAACTGTTTGTCATTTTATTTGTGGTACTGTTCATTATAGTGGCCACTGTTCGATTCAAATTACACCCTGTATTTTCATTGACTATTGCCGCGATTGCCTCTGGTTTTTTTTTAGGGCTTGCCCCAGAAAAAATCATGTCTCATATGGCGGAAGGTTTTGGCAAAACACTTTCGGGCATCGGTTTGGTCATTGCCTTTGGTAGTGTAATCGGCATTTTTTTAGAAAAGACAGCGGGCACAAAAGTTTTGACCGACACCGTTTTGAAGTGGGTTGGGCTGAAACGATCGCCTTTGGCCATCAATTTGGCAGGTTTTGTGGTATCGATTCCTGTTTTTTGTGATTCGGGTTTTATCATTCTCTCGTCATTGAACAAAACATTGAGCAAAAAATCAGGTATACCCGTGTTGTTTTTTGCCATTGCATTGGCCAGTGGCCTATATGCGGCCCATGTTTTTGTGCCCCCGACCCCAGGGCCTTTGGCAGCTGCCGCCATCTTGGATGCCGATTTGGGTACTGTTTTGATATTGGGATTGTTGGTAGCCATTCCTGTCAGTGTGACCGGATATTTTTGGGCACGATTCATATCAGGATATATTTCGATATCGGAAAAAGAAGGGAATGCCGATGTTGAAGAGGTTACCGAAGTCCACAAGACCCCATCGGCTTTGCAGGCCTTTTTGCCTTTGGTCGTGCCCTTGGTTTTGATCGCTTTGAAGTCGGTGGCCAACTATCCGACCAAACCATTCGGCCAAGGATTCTTTTTTGAGACTACAGATTTTGTTGGAAACCCTATAATTGCCCTTTTGATAGGGGTTTTCTTGGCTTTCTCATTAGGAAAAGGCCACCCATCCAAAGAGAAAAATGATTGGATCGTGGAGGCTTTGAAACAAGCTGGCCTCATTGTACTTATTACAGGTGCAGGTGGTGCCTTTGGAGCCATTCTGAGAACTGTTGATTTTGCCTCGATATTGAATTTGACCTCAACCTCTGGAATCGGTGGGCTCTTGATCTGTTTCGGAATCGCTGCCGCCCTAAAGACGGCCCAAGGGTCTTCAACCGTATCTATTATCACTACTGCTGCCATTGCGGCACCTTTGTTGACCACTTTCGGATTGGAGACGGTTGCTGAAAAGGCATTGGGCGTTTTGGCCATTGGCGCGGGTGCCATGACCGTTTCACACATCAATGACAGCTATTTCTGGGTGGTGTCACAATTCTCGAATTTAGATGTCAAAAATGCACTGAAGGGGCATACTTTGGCGACCTTCTGTCAGGGGCTGGTGGGTATTCTGATAATTATGGGCCTTTATCTACTATTGGCTTGAAAGTGGCTATTCGATTGTGATGCTCCGCTTGAATTCTTGTACTACCGCAAAGTACCCCAATGCAAAATCATTGGGTCGTTCCACATTATCAAAAATGACTATGTTATCAAGGCCAGTGATGTCAAAGACATTGCCGCGAACAGTGGCGGCAGGGGTTTCAAATACCCCACCATCGTTTTCGGTCTGTTCGACCAATAAATCGATATAATTGAAAAACTGTTGGTCGGCCCCAAGTATGCTCACCTCCAATTCTTCTCCAGATTCTAGGTCACGTTCCACAAAATAGGAGAACTCAAATTCTTGACCATCTATAAATTGGTCATCCAAGGCCAAAAACTCTCCTTCCCCAAAATCAAAAACATAATAGTTCTCAAAATCTGGAATATCAGTAATGGTAATCTTTATTTCTGTGTCATCTTCATCAAACAGGGTCTCATCTCCCTGTTCCATATTTTCTATGGGTACAGCCAGTGAGTACGGGGTTTGGGCCGCGTACCTTCTTCCTTTGTGCTCTATTATCAGCAAAAACACGGTTTCTGTAGAAAGCCCTGCCGTTCTAATGCGGTCATCAGTATCAGAGCCGGGTATATAACTGGGTATATAAACGCCACTGCCAGGTTCAGATTCTACCAAAACCCTAGATCTCCCGAATTCTACACCTGCGTTTAGCTCAGGGTTGACCCTGCCCGGAAGAATAACAGCACTTTCTAGCTGTGTTATCGTATTCTCATTAAAAAAGTCACTTGTCTCGCTCACTTGAACACGCACGTCGATGAACTCTTGCGTTATATCTACCCGTAACAAGCCGTTGACCACCAGCCTTGGAGGTTCAGGTTGGGTCTCTACATCAATGACATCTTCACACGAGAAGATGACTGTCAAAACCACTAGAAAATAAAGTATCCGTTTCATAGCTTAGAATTTAAAATTATACGTGATAGCCGGAACGATACCGAAAATTGCCGTTCTAACCGCTTCATTTCTACCGGTGTCTTGATTTTGCCTAAAGTTTATGGAAGCGGCATTCATTCTATTGTACACATTGTAGATGCTAAAAACCCATTCTGATTGAAAATTTCGATTTCTATTCTTTTTTGGGGAAAGGGTCGCTGAAATATCCAACCGATGGTAATCCGGTAGCCTTGTCTGGTTTCTCAAGCCGAAAAAAGGTACCACCAATCCTTGAAATTCAAATTGCCCAACGGGGTAGTTGGTAGGCTGCCCCGTCTGAAAGACAAAATTGGCGTTGAAATTCCATTTCTTGTTCAATTCATAATTGCCAAAAAGGGAAATGTCATGGGTTTTGTCAAATGGGGTAGGGTACCATTCACCAAGGTTGATCCCTGTTTCCAAGTTTGAACGACCGTTATCGACTACGGGCTCCCTACCGGGGGTGCGTTGTTCAGAACGGGAAAGGGTATAGGCCAACCACCCTTGAAAACGACCTTCATTTTTTCGTAATAACAGTTCTAGGCCATATGCCCGTGCCTCACCGTTCAGAATGACCTGTTCAATGGCATCGTTCGCGATCAGATCTGCCCCGTCGATGTAATCTATCCTATTCTGTATGTCTTTATAAAAACCTTCCAACTCTAGGGTGTAGTCTCCGTTGTTGATATTTCTAAAATAACCAAGGGCATATTGGTCCAACAACTGGGGTTCGATGAACGGTCCACTAGGTGTCCACACATCCAACGGGGTGGGAGAGCTTGTGTTCGAGAGCAAATGCAGGTATTGGGCCAATCTTGTGTAACTGGCCTTTACGGAGCTGTTTTCGTTGATCGTATACGCGGCCGATACACGGGGTTCAAAGTTGAAAAATGTTTTAATATTTTGCCCCCTACCAGGACTTATGGTGTCAATGGGGGTGGCTTCTCTGTAAATCAGTTGAAAGGGGTCGAATATAACCGGTTGATCGTTTTCGTATACAAAAAGTTCATCTTGCCCCAATCGGTTGAACAGGCTGGCCCTAAGTCCATAATTTACCCTTAGGTTTTCCGTTATTTTCTGTTCTATGTCGACGTAGGCGGCGGCTTCGTTTGCATATTTCTTGGTCAGTTGGTCTTCTACTATGCCTGAATCTTCACTGTTTGGTTTTATTTTACCTGGGTTGAAGACATAATAAATGTTGTTGACCCCATAATTGATCTGCAATTTGTCACTTAAATAGTGCTTCAGATCGTATTTCAGGTTAAAGTTTTGAATACCTGAATCCCATTCAAAGCCTACAAAGTCAAGTTCGAGTCCGTAGAAATAATCAGAATAGATCAAAGATAGATTAGAGAACAACTTATCTGAAAACAAGTGGTTCCACCTAAAATTACCGACAGCATTGCCATAGGTGTTTATAAAGCTATCATTTATACTGAACAGGTCTCGTCCGAAATAACCCGATAGAAAAATGCTGTTACGGTCATTGATCCTATGGCTTATCTTGGTATTGAGGTCATAGAAGTAAGCGCGATTGTCAATATTGAACAAGGGCAAAAACAAGTGTGCATACGAGGCCCTTCCACCGGCTAAAAATGCAGTGCGGTCTTTGATGATAGGGCCTTCTACCAAAAGCCTACTCGCCACGGCCCCAATGCCCCCATTCACTTTTAGCTCTTTGCTATTTCCTTCTTTTTGAAAAATCTCGAGCACGGATGAAACCCGGCCTCCATACCGAGAGGGTATTCCACCTTTAAACAGCTTGACATCCTTAATGGCATCAGGATTAAAAACGGAAAAGAATCCGAACAAATGGGAGGTGTTGAAAATGATTGCCTCGTCGAGCAATATGAGGTTCTGGTCAACTGCCCCTCCACGTACATTGAACCCAGAGGAAGCCTCACCGGCATTGGTCACCCCGGGCAATAGCACCAAAGAGCGTATCACATCGGATTCCCCCAAAACAACGGGAATTTTTTTTATGGTCTGCACGGCCAAGGTGCTCACGCTCATCTGGGGTTTTCTGATATCTATACGTTCTGCATCTTCGGTAACTACAACCTCTTCAAGCTCTTCGGTCTTTTCTTGAAGATTGAAGTCTAGCTTCATATCTGAATTCAGTGAAATCGATTTTGAGATATCTTGAAATCCTAAATAACTGATGATTAGGGTATAGTCTCCTTCGGGAAGGGTAATGGAATAAAAACCATACTCATTGGTGGCGGCACCAATTCTTGCATTTTGTACGGTTATGCTGACCCCAATCAGTGTCTCGTTACTAACGGCTTCTCTAATCGTTCCGCTGATGGTATGCCTTTGTTGGGAAAACAATGAAAAAAAAGAGCAGAATAATAGGGTTAAAAGCGGCAGTATTTTCTTTATCATTGTCAAGTTTTTTTAAAAGTAATGAATCTTTAAATTATTCATTGGGTTTCGGTGGTACTTATGGGTTATTGCACAGTGAATAGTTCAACATCGACTTCGCTGATAGCGAAATATCCGAAAGGGAAATTATCGGGCTCTGTATTATTCAGCACATTGCCCCTTACGGTAGCTGGCGGAACCCCAAATCCGCCACCATCTTCTCCAGCCTGTACCAGGGCTTGGTCAACATAACTTGCAAATTCCTTATCGATGCCGAGCAAAGTGATCGTCAACAAATCGCCAGGTTCTATGTCTTCATAGAAATAAGAAAATGTAAGGCTCTGATCTTGATAAAATTCATCGTCAGTGACCAAATAATTGTCAAATCCGAAGGCAAACAAATAATAATTCCTTTGGTCAGGAATGTCAACAAAAGTGACTATGACCTCTGTTTCTTCATCCTCATCAAATAAAAAGCCATCTCCCTGCTCCACATTTTCAATCTGACCGGTAGGTTGCAACTGTTCTGTTGCGCGATACGTTTGCCCTTGATAAATAACCACTAAGGTATAATCCCTTCCAAATTCCAAATCTGGAAAACCATCCCTAAAAATGCCGGGTTCATTTTCGGTCAAAGGATACACATCTCCCGTTTCTTCATCTATGATTTGAACACTCGCATTTTCTGCAGGTGGTACTTCTTCGGCAAAAAAATCGGTAGTCAATGTTAGGCGTACTTGACCAATTGTAATCGGGTCGCCATTGTTGACATTGTAGCCCACGAGCGCATCAATGACCAATTTTGGTTCTACGGTGGCAAGGTCGACGTCAATGACATCTTCGCAGGAAAAGAATACTAATAGGGGTATAAAACGAAGAATGTGCTTTTTCAATGCCAAGAATTTCTTTTGGTGCATCTAAAATAACCAAAGCAAACTCTTTATGGTATGGCTTAACACTTTCTTAAACAGAACACCTACAAACTTCTTAAAATTGAATTTAGGGTTTCGCTGGGGCGCATTGCTTTTGATATCTTTGTCGGGTCGGGCAGATAATACCCGCCAATATCCATCGGCTTACCTTGGGCATCCAACAATTCCTTATCAATCTTTTCTTGATTGTTCAATAGTTCTTGGTAAATACTATGAAATTTTTGCTTCAACGGTTGGTCTTCATTTTGCTCGGCCAGCTTTTGTGCCCAATATAGCGCCAAATAAAAATGACTTCCCCTGGTGTCAAGCTCATTGACCTTTCTAGAGGGAGATTTATCGTTCTCTAAGAACGCCTCGGTGGCATTATCAAGGGCATCGGCCAAAATCAAGGCTTTCTGGTTGTTGTTTCTTTCTCCGTAATGTTCAAGAGACACGGCCAAGGCCATAAACTCCCCAAGTGAATCCCATCGCAGATGGCCTTCCTCCAAAAATTGTTCGACATGCTTTGGGGCCGAACCACCTGCTCCTGTCTCAAATAGGCCACCACCGTTCATCAGTGGTACTATCGACAACATTTTGGCACTGGTGCCCACTTCGAGAATAGGGAAGAGGTCGGTCAGATAGTCTCTTAGTACATTTCCAGAAACTGAAATGGTGTCTTTACCTTCTTTGATTCTTTTTAGCGTGAACTTGGTCGCTTCGAAAGGAGAGAGGATTCGAATGTCCAATCCGTTTGTGTCATGATCTTGAAGGTAAATCTTTACCTTCTTGATAAGCTCGGCGTCATGCGCACGGTTTTCGTCCAACCAAAAGACTGCCGGGGTTTGTGTCGCCCTTGCCCTTGAAACGGCTAGCTTTACCCAATCTTGTATGGGAGCATCTTTGACCTGGCACATTCGCCAAATATCACCCTCTTCTACCTGATGTTGCAACAACACATTGCCCGTATTGGCACTTACTACTTGCACAACACCTTTTTTGCTTATTTCGAAAGTCTTGTCGTGAGAGCCATATTCCTCGGCCTTTTGGGCCATGAGACCTACATTGGGTACCGTACCCATTGTAGTGGGGTCAAAGGCACCGTGCTCTTTGCAAAAATCAATGGTAGCCTGATAGATATCGGCATAGCTGCTATCGGGAATAATCGCTTTGGTATCTTGCAGTTTGCCATTGGCATTCCACATCTTACCAGAATTTCGGATCATTGCGGGCATTGAGGCATCGATGATAATATCGCTTGGCACATGCAAATTTGTAATGCCCTTATCAGAGTTTACCATGGCCAAATTTGCATTTTGCGATATTGTCTTATCGATGGCCTTTTCTATTTCGATTCTTTTTGTTGCATCAAGATCGTCAAGTTTGTCAAAAAGACTCTCAAGTCCGTCGTTGGCACTAATGCCCAACCGCTCGAAAGCATCATTGTACTTTTCAAAGACTTCATTGAAATAGGTCTTCATGACGTGGCCAAAAATAATGGGATCGGAGACCTTCATCATGGTGGCCTTTAAGTGTACCGATAACAACAGGTCTTTTTCTTTGGCATCGTTCACCTGCTCTTGTAAAAACTCGACCAAGGCTTTTCTGCACATCACCGTAGCATCGATAATCTCTTCTTTTTGCAAAGAAATATCTTGTCTCAATATCGTTTTTTCGCCATTTGGTGTCAGTAATTCTATATTGACCACATCGGCATCATGCAGGGTAAGGGACTTTTCATTGTACTTGAAATCACCTTTTGACATCGTGGCCACATGGGTCTTCGAATCAGAAGACCATTTTCCCATTTTATGTGGGTTCTTTTTTGCATAGTTCTTTACCGCTTTTGGGGCCCTTCTATCAGAATTGCCTTCTCTCAATACTGGGTTCACAGCACTTCCCTTAATCTTATCGTATCGTGATTTGATCTCTTTTTCGTCGGTATTCTTTGGCTCATGCGGATAATCGGGCAGTTGATATCCTTTTGTTTGAAGCTCTTCAATAGCTTCTTCCATTTGTGGAATAGAGGCACTGATGTTCGGCAATTTAATGATGTTGGCCTCAGGTGTTTTGGCTATTGCACCCAAAAGGGCAAGATTATCTTCAAGCCGTTGCTCTTTTACCAGAAAATCAGGAAAAGCAGAAATAATACGACCAGCGAGGGAGATATCTTTAGTTTCGATAGCAATATCAGCAGTTTTGAGAAATGATTTGACAATGGGTAAAAACGATTGTGTTGCCAGAGCGGGAGCCTCGTCGGTCTTTGTATAAAGAATTTTTGCCATTCGGTGATATTTGAGCGGTGCAAATATACAATTAAAGGCAAAAACAAAAGCCATATCGATGTTTGCACACTGATATGGCTTTCAGAAAAGTTCCCAACTCCACTTGTGTTGCCACAAGCTCATGATCTAGGACCATTGTTGGCCAACTTCCCAACGTTTCGAAACACATTTGTTCTTAATTTTTCAACTAAACAACGCATTGTGTCCCTGAATACTGCTTTGCTTCCAAAACCTGTCAAAGCAAGAAATTGCTCTCTTGCCCGCACACAAATTTTGTGTCATTCGTTTCAAGTGTGCCGAAGCGCGCTATCCGCGAAATACTTTTTGATTAGTAGTGTTACCAATAAAAAGCCCAAAACAATACTATAAAGAACGTCAACTTTATATGGATGATGAATTGCGACATTGCCGTTCTTCATTCATCGTTTGATAAAAGTAGAATAAAATATAATCTATGCAAATTTTACAAGTAATTAAAAATCAACAAAATATGAACCATCGTTATTAACAATTGTTCATAAAAAAAACGCTCTTTTGAGCGCCTTTTCAAAACTTGGAAATAACCTATTTTCTAACTTCTTTGATTCTAGCCTTTTTACCTGTCAACTCCCTGAAATAGAAGATACGTGCCCTTCTTACTTTTCCTTTTTTATTCACCTCAATTTTTTGAAGTGCGGGCATGTTGACGGGGAAGATTCGTTCTACCCCCACAGTACCTGACATTTTTCTGATGGTAAAGGTCTCAGTAGAACCACTGCCCCTTCGTTGTATGACCACCCCCTTGAAAAACTGGGTACGGGTTTTTTCGCCTTCCTTAATTTCGTAGTACACGGTAATAGTGTCACCGGCCGAAAAATCTGGAAAGTCTTTTTTAGGTACAAATTCGTCTTCTACAAATTTTATAAGAGATTCCATATCAAATGGTTTGTCGTTATGCCAAAAGCAACGTTCACGATTTTCGTCAGAGGTTGATTTTGCGTTTGCAAAAGTAGTGCATTATTTAGAATCTACAAGTGCCTGGCCATTATTTTTGTTTATTCGCCAAGCAGATCGGGTCTTTTTTCGACTGTGCGCTCATGGGCCTTTTGCTCACGCCATGCCTCTATTTTTGGTGTATTGCCACTCAACAATATTTCGGGTACCTCAAGGCCCTTATATTTGGCAGGGCGGGTATATACCGGCGGAGCGAGCAGATTGTCTTGAAAAGAATCGGTGAGGGCAGAGGTCTCATCGTTCAATACACCCGGCAGTAACCTAATGACTGTGTCGCAAAGCACGGCAGCGCCCAATTCACCACCTGAGAGCACATAGTCGCCAATTGAAATCTCTTTGGTAACTAAATGGTCCCTTACACGTTGATCAACACCTTTATAATGACCGCATAAGAGTATGAGGTTCTCTTTCAAGGAAAGTTCATTCGCCATGGCCTGATTCAATGTTTGGCCATCAGGCGTAAGGTAAATCACATCATCATAATGCCTTTCTTTTTTTAAATCTGAAATGCAGTTGTCAATGGGCTCTATCATTATGACCATTCCCGCACCACCTCCAAATTGGTAATCATCGACTTGCCTATAGTTGCCCAAGCCGTATTTTCTCAAATCGTGCAAATGTATTTCAACCACACCATTGTCAATGGCACGCTTTAAGATGGAGGCCTCAAAAGGGCTTCGCAACAATTCGGGCAAAAGGGTGATGATATCGATTCGCATGTTCTGGCAACAGTGTTTGAACAATGGCTTACGCCAAATCTGGATTGCTCCAAAAGTAATGAAAGAACTCGGTACTCTTTTTCCAGTTCAATTTTTCATATAGTTTTTTTGCAGGATTATCAGTGGCCGTTTCCAAGGCCAGTCCTTTATAATCCATTTGCCTGCAATGACTTTTGGCCTTTTCAAGAAGTGCTTCGCCAACACCTTTTTTTCTGAATTCTTTTTTGACGAAAAGATCGTTGAGAATATAATAAGGCCGTAGACTGACCGAAGAGAAGGTTTTGTACAACTGTACGAAACCTATTGGCATATCGTCATGCAAAGCCAAAAAAATAATGTTGTCTTGGTCGCTAAAACGCTCTAATAAAAAAGAATGGGCTGCATCGAGGTTAGATTCTTGCCCATAAAAAACACGATAGGCATCAAATAAAGGGACAATAGTGGGTATGTCGCGAGCACTGGCTCTACTTATATCGACCATTGGCCCATTTTACAGCGTTTTTTTGTTCTTATTGAGTTCATCTTGTAGCTGACGACTTATCTTTTGCTCCCGCTCCAAGGCCCTTCTACGGTGTTGTTCATATTCTTCCTCTAAATCGGCCAGTGCAGATTTTGCCTGTTGTGTCAAGAAGTTGCTCTTTCTGAATTTGTAAATAAAGAACAACAGTGACAAAATGAAAGTTAGAAGTAAGACACCCATAATTAACTTGTAAGTACCTTTTGAGACCTGTGCCCCAAAAAACGACATGCTATCTTTTTCAGCCCTTGTTTCATTGAGATTCTTGGTCGTTTCTTCAAGTTTTGCATTCAGTGCGTTGATTTCACTTTTATTTTGCGCAATGGTTTTTTTCAAATCGGCAATAGTATTGTTCGCCGTTTGCAGGGAGTCGAATACGTTCTGTTTCAATTTGCTCAGCTCAAAAAGCTTGATGACCTCATACCGCACTCCGTTTGCCCGATAGTTCCCAGATTTTTTCTCTAGGTATTGAAACTGTGCTTCGATGCTGCCCTCATCCAATGATTTTGATTGCTGGGCGCTACTGGTCTGAAAATGAAAAAATAATAGAAAAAGGGGTAGGTATAGCAGTTTTATACTTCTCATGGTATTGTATATATGTGATTATAAGAAATAGAGCATCACGAAATTAAGGTAATATTACTACTTTCAAAAGAAAAATGCTGTCTCATGAAGTTTAATATACGTTGCCCAATAGGTTTTTGGATTAGTAATAGGTGTACCTTCTGACTTTGGCAATGTATTTCGCCAATCGTATTACTTGGTGTGAATAGCCATATTCGTTGTCATACCACACATAGATCACAATGTTCTTGCCATCGTTGGAAACCAAGGTCGCTTTGCTGTCGTAAATAGCCGGTGCCGAGGTGCCCACAATGTCTGAAGATACCAATTCATTGCTCAATGAGTATTTGATCTGCTCTACCAAGTCACCCTCTAAAGCATATTTTTTCAAAATGGTATTGACCCCATCTTTTGAGGTTTTGCTCTTCACCTCTAGGTTTAAAATGGCAAGAGATCCATTGGGCACCGGTACCCGAATGGCATTAGAGGTCAGTTTTCCCTTTAACGATGGAAGCGCCTTGGCCACTGCTTGCCCTGCACCGGTTTCGGTTATGACCATATTCAAGGCCGCCGCACGGCCCCTGCGGTACTTCTTGTGCATGTTGTCAACCAGATTTTGGTCGTTCGTATAAGCGTGTATGGTCTCTATATGTCCCTTTTTGATACCTAAAGAATCGTCAATGACCTTCAGAATAGGTGTTATGGCATTTGTTGTGCAAGAAGCCGCTGAATACACCTTTGTCTTTTCTGGGTCAAATTCACTATGATTCACTCCATGAACAATATTGGGCACTTCTTCTTTTCCGGGTGCTGTCAACAATACTCTATTGGCCCCTTTTGCTTCTAGATGTCTCGAAAGTGATTTTTCGTCCCTAAAGGCTCCTGAATTATCGATGATCAGGGCATTATAGATACCGTATTGGGTATAGTCGATATCTTCTGGCTTGTCGGCACTGATGATAAAAACAGTGGTGCCGTTGATGACCAGGGCCTTATTTTCGGTATCGACATCGACCGTACCCATAAATTGACCATGTACCGAATCTGTACGTAATAGTGCAGCTCTCTTTTCCAATACTTCATCATCTACTTCTCCACGGGTCACAATGGCCCTCAGCCGTAACTGGTTGCCCTTTCCGGTCTTGGCCATCAGTTCACGTGCCAATAGCCTCCCGATCCTTCCAAATCCATATAGCACAACATCTTTGGGCTTTATCTCTTTCGACTGCTGGGCATCTTTCAATTTGTCAAGTACGAACGTCTTGACATCGTGGTGAAGATTATCTTGTGAATGGTATTCATAGGTCAGTTTGCCGATGTCCAATTTGGCAGGGGGCAGCTGAATATCATTGATGGCCCTCAAAATCTCGACAGAGTCGAAGATTGAAATGGGCTTCTGCACAAATTCACCGGCATATTCGTGTAGATTGATGATATCGCTAACATTTTTATCAATGACCTGATTTTTGAAGAGCACCACCTCAATGGCCTTATCGTACCAAAGGTCGCTGATTATCTTGATAAATTCAGTGGTTGCCTTTCTTCTATCGGCTTGAAATGCCAGTTCTTTTTCGTAAGACTTGATTTCGCTCATGTCAGGTTGTTCAATGGATTAGAAATTTGGCGCAAAATTAGAGTTTCAAACGTTTTCGTAAAAGAATTTTCAAATAAAAAACGCCCAGAATATGGGCGTTTTCATCAACGTTCAAATGACGACTACTGTAAAATCAGCCGTTCTTTTTCGCCTTTTTCGTTAATCATGGTAAAACTGGTTTTACCATATCGACTGATTTTTGAGAACAGGTTTTTGGCGTCATCTATATCTTCGATAGTTTCATCATCTACTTTGACAATGACCTTATTCTCTAAATCATATGCCTTATACGGTTCCGGAACGTTCAATATTTTGACTCCCTTGTCAACGTTGAACTTTCTTTTGTCTTCTTTTGATAGGTTTTTCACTTGAAAACCAGTGACCGGTAAAACGGTACTTTGGGGTTTCTTCAAGGCCACCATGGTAATGACTTGTTGACCATTTCTGTCAACAAGAACTTCGACCTGGTCGCCAGGACGCTTTGATGAGAGGTAGCCACTCAGTTCAGAAAACTTTCGCACCCTTATGTCATCTACTTTTTTGATGATGTCACCTGATTGTAGGTCGGCATCATCGGCACCAGAGTCTTCTTCAATACTAGCCACATAGACACCGTCGATTTCATCTAAGCCTTGTTCTTGGGCTTCCTTTGAATTGGCGTTTAAGGCACTGATACCTAAAATACCACGTTGTACTTTTCCATATTCCAGAAGATCGTCCACCACTTTCTTGGCAATATTGCTGGGCACCGCAAAAGAATACCCAACATAAGAACCTGTTTGTGATGTAATGGCAGTATTGATGCCGATCAAATCACCATTGGTGTTGACCAAGGCCCCGCCACTGTTACCTGGATTAACTGCAGCATCTGTTTGAATAAACGATTGGTTCCTTTGAGGGGATATTGACCTTGCTTTGGCACTGACTATTCCTGCCGTAACGGTTGAGGTCAACCCAAACGGATTTCCGACCGCCAACACCCATTCTCCAATTCTAGTGTCATCAGAATCCCCAAAGGCCAGATAGGGCAGGGGTTGTTCTACATCTATCTTTAACAGGGCAATGTCTGAAGAAGGGTCGGCACCTACGACTTCAGCGTCATAACTTTTGTTGTTGTTCAAAGTTATTTCGAGCGCTTTGGCTTTATCAATAACATGATTATTGGTAACAATGTAACCATCTGGTGAAATAATGACACCAGAACCGGTACCGACCTGCGCTCTTTGACTACCCTCATAACCGTAGAAGAATTCTGCGATCGGATTGCCACGACTAATGGTCATATTTTTTACGTAGACCACGGCATTCACGGTTTTCTCTGCCGCAATCGTAAAATCAACTTCATTGATACCTGCTCCCTTGGCTGAAGTCGGTAACGTACTGGTGGTCAAAAAAGGCACTTCCGTTTCTTGACCTGCCCATTGGTATGTATTTTTTTCAAAGAATAGTTTATAAGAGCCCAAAGTGATGGCACCCGCAAAAAGGGCCACTAAAAATAAACTTGCTGTTCTTCCCATAATGTATTCAGCTTTATCAATTGTGATTCAGTAAACATAAAATTAACGGTTAATATGCCCTGGGCTATTAGTTTAACTACATTTTAACTGCAAAAGAATCCTTAAAGATTATACTATCTTTGTGCGATGCATTCAAATGTACGGCTACCTTTTTTCAAATATCAGGGCACGGGCAATGACTTTATTATCATTGACAACCGTCAAGATATTTTTCCCAAAAACAATACCAAATTAGTGGCCAAGCTTTGTGACCGAAAATTTGGCATTGGTGCCGATGGACTTATTTTATTGGAAGATGACACAATGTCAGATTTCAAAATGGTCTATTATAATTCAGACGGAAATGAAAGTACGATGTGCGGCAATGGTGGACGATGTATTGTGGCCTTTGCCAAAGAACTCGGACTGATTCAAAACACCGCTACATTTTATGCGGTAGATGGAATGCACAAGGCTGAAATTAAAAATGGACTTGTCGCCCTTCACATGAAAGATGTCAAGAACATAAGATCAAAGACCAAATACCATTATTTGAATACCGGCTCTCCCCATCATGTGCAATATCATGATGATCTGAAAAATTTGGAAGTCAAAAGGGAAGGGGCCAAAATTCGCTACGGGCTCTATGGAAAAGAGGGCAGCAATATCAACTTTACAAGACAGGTAGATACCAAGACATTCGAAGTTCGCACTTACGAAAGGGGAGTAGAAAATGAAACGCTGTCTTGCGGTACCGGCGTAACCGCAGTGGCTCTTGCCATGCACCATGACGGTAAAACATCAGAGAATGAGTTGAATATCTTGACCCAGGGGGGTAAACTAGCGGTCTCATTTCAAAAAGAAGGAGACACCTACACCAGCGTAACACTTACCGGACCGGCCGATTTTGTTTTTAAAGGGGAAATACAGTGTTAAAATTGAAGTCAAGAAACTGCTATCTGCGCGCGCTAGAACCCGAAGATCTGGATTTTCTGTACCATTTAGAGAACAACACCGATTTATGGGAGATCAGTGGTACCATAACCCCATTTTCGAAAGAAGTTTTGAGAAACTATCTCGACAATTCACATCGTGATGTTTATGAGGTCAAGCAATTACGTTTATGTATATGCAATTCGAAAAATGATCAAGTGGGCCTGATAGATCTATTTGACTTTGATCCTAAAAATCTTCGGGCAGGCCTTGGCATAGTGGTTTTAGAGTCAAAAGACAGAAATAAAGGTATTGGTCAAAATGCCCTGACCTTGATGATAGACTATGCCTTTTCGATATTGAACCTACACCAGTTGTACGCGAACATACTTGAAGATAACAAAGCGAGCCTCCATCTTTTCGAAAAAATGGGCTTCAAACGTGTAGGGCTAAAAAAAGATTGGATCAAATCAGAAAATGGATTCAAAAACGAAGTTTTGTACCAAAAATTAAAGTCACCATGAATTTGAAACGTGTGGTATGGGCAACATTGTTGTTGGGATTGGTTATCTGCGGATTTTTCGCCTATCGTATCTATTCGGCCATTTTTTCACCGAACACCAAGTTTGTCAACGAAGAGGCATATGTATTTGTGCCCACAGATTCCGACATCAATGAAGTTGCCGATGTATTGGAACCGCTTTTGAACGACGTGACGACCTTTATGGCCGTGGCAGATAGAAAGGGTTATTCCACCAATATCAAAGGTGGAAAATATGCCATCAAAAGGGGTATGAACAATAATGAAATTGTGAACTCATTGCGTAGCCAAAATATTCCTGTACGGGTGTCTTTCAACAATCAGGAAACCCTTGCCGATCTTGCTGGCCGTATTGCGGAGCAACTTGAAGCCGACAGTCTCTCACTGCTTAGGGCAATGAAC
Source organism: Muricauda sp. SCSIO 65647 (assembly GCF_021534965.1). NCBI lineage: Bacteria > Pseudomonadati > Bacteroidota > Flavobacteriia > Flavobacteriales > Flavobacteriaceae > Allomuricauda > Allomuricauda sp. SCSIO 65647. The sequence continues at coordinate 4,086 of NZ_CP091037.1, read as the reverse complement.
GATTCCAATTTTTTGGTCGAATCACAATTTACCGATGAAACAAAATTGGGTTTGTACATTCCTAATACTTATGAGTTTTTTTGGAATACCGATGCCGAGGGATTTCGCAATAGAATGCTAAAAGAATACCGAAGCTATTGGAATACTGAGCGTGAAAAAAAAGCTGAAGAAATTGGTTTAACCCCTTCTCAAGCAATTGCTTTGGCTTCCATTGTGCAGAAAGAGACAGTAAAGGTCGATGAACGCCCCACGGTGGCAGGGGTCTACCTCAATAGATTGAAAAGGGGAATGCCCCTTCAGGCCGATCCCACCGTAATATATGCAATAAAACAGAAGAGCCAGAACTTCGACACTGTTATTAAAAGGGTACTCTACAGGGATTTGGAGATAGATTCTCCCTACAATACCTATAAATACGCCGGATTGCCACCAGGGCCAATTACGATGCCCGATATATCATCGATTGAAGCTGTATTGAATCCTCAAGAGCACGACTATCTATATTTTGTGGCTGATGTCTCGAACTTTGGCTACCATATGTTTGCTGAGACCTTGGTGCAACACAACCGAAATAAGGTACAGTATATCAGATGGCTCAATCAACAAAAAATTAACCGGTAATTCCCTTTTGTCAAGTTTTTCGTACGTTTTAACGTGTTTTGATACCGGTTTAAGAAAATCTTATGACCTTTATCATTGTCAACAACACTTCCCCCGTATATATTTGCCCGCTCTAATTTGAAACCTTGTGTTTTTTAACACTTGGCCTAAAATTTAGAACACATGAGAAGATGGATAAGTTTTACCAGTCATCTTGCTATACTTACAGTATTTGCAAGTTTTGTGAGCTTTGAAACGGGGAACGAAACTTTTGAAGTACCCGAAAATCTCAAGGTGCATGTTGCTTTTGAGGTACGCTTTCCTGCAGTAGCGGCTATAGATTTGCCCGAAATTTCCTATCCGATATTTTTAGACAGGTCATTTATGGGGTTTAAAGAGGCACTTGCGTTTAAAGAGTCACAAGGAAGATATAGAGTGGTCAACACCTTGGGGTACATGGGCAAATATCAGTTTGGTGCAAATACCTTGAAGTTGATGGGCGTTTACGATACAGAGCATTTTTTGGCAAATCCCGCCCTACAAGAACAGATTTTTCAATTGAATGTGGCGCGAAACAAGTGGATCTTACGTAGGGACATCAAAAGGTTTGTGGGTAAACGCATAAATGGGATAAACATCACCGAGTCTGGAATTGTGGCGGCAGCACACTTATCGGGTGCCGGCAATGTCAAAAAATATCTTCGTTCGTATGGTAGGGAAGACTTTTCGGATGCCTATGGCAGTACTATTGCTTACTATATGCGAAAATTTGAAGGGTACGATATTTCAATAATTGATGCCAAAAGGAACCCCAAAATATAAGTACACGGCAAATCACGTAAGCTTTCGTTAGGCCTGAATAATGAATATGCTGGGCCTTTTGTTCAATTCTATTTGGGTTCTGCCCCAATCATGTGCTGTCTGCGTTTTAATGTACTCGGTCGATAAGCTGATATCGGTGGCCACGCATAAAAGGGTATCAGATTTCAGTGTTTTCACCAATTCGACCAACATTTTATCATTTCGATAAGGCGTTTCAATAAAAACTTGTGATTGCCCAGTATCTGCAGATTTCTTTTCGAGTTGTTTGATTTGTTTCTTCCGCTCACTGTTTTCTATCGCCAGGTATCCGTTAAAGGCAAAGTTCTGGCCATTAAGACCACTCGACATCATGGCCATCAAAACGGAAGAGGGACCGACCAATGGTATTACTTTTATGTTTTTTTCATGGGCCAGGCGAACTATTTGAGCCCCTGGATCGGCAATTGCAGGGCAACCGGCCTCTGATAACAAACCCATATCATGGCCCTGTAGGCAAGGTTCAAGAAAGGTAGGAATCTCTTCGGGGTTGGTAAATTTGTTCAACCAATCAAAATTTAGGTCTGGCTGTGACTTTTTTGGACTTATCTTTTTTATGAATCGGCGGGCCGAACGTTCATTTTCTACAATATAGTGTTCAATATTCTCAATGGCCCATTTGACAGAAATGGGCAAAACTTCCAAAGGTCCACCATCTCCCAATGGGGTAGGAATCAAGTATAATTTCCCAATAGAATCGGCCATTTTCTTATCCGTCGGTTAGTTCAGTTTCGCAATTAAAGCGGTACAGGCTTGGTCAATCATCCCATATACATCTTCAAATCCTCTTTTTCCACCATAATAGGGGTCGGGTACCTCTTGCACGCCTATATCTATCAAATCGAGCAACAAATGCACTTTCTGCCTATCTTCTTCCGTTTCTGCCTGTTTCAAGATATCGTGGTAATTGTTTCTGTCCATGGCAAAGATGAGGTCGAAATCCCTGAAATCAACTTTTGAAAATTTTCTACAGCGTTGCCCAGAAATATCTATACCCCGACTCATCGCAGCTTCTATGGATCTTTTATCTGGGGGCTCCCCAACATGATACCCTCCGGTACCTGCTGAATCGACAAAAACTTTCGATCGATCGACCTTTGATTTAAGAATGCCCTCGGCCAAGGGAGAACGGCAAATGTTGCCCAAACAGACCATCAATATCTTGGTCATGGCAAAAATTAGGTGAATTTTTTGTTCAGATCCTCGAGGTACTTTCTGAACTGTTTATCGGTCTCGGCAAGGTTATCAACGGTCTTGCAAGCATGTAGCACGGTGGCATGGTCTCTTTTGCCTATTTGCGAACCGATACTGGCCAATGAGGCCTTGGTATATTTTTTGGCAAAGAACATGGCCAATTGTCTGGCTTGAACAATATGCCTTTTGCGGGTCTTCGATTGCAGGGTGGCCACATCCATCTCGAAATAATCTGAGACGACCTTTTGTATATAATCGATCGATACCTCTCGTTTGGTGTTCTTGACAAACTTCTCCACCACCTGCTGGGCCAACTCTAAAGTGACCTCCTTTTTGTTGAACGAAGATTGGGCGATCAAAGAAATAATGGCCCCTTCAAGCTCGCGGATATTGGTCTTGATGTTTTTAGCGACATGGTCGATGATTTCTTCGGGCATCTCGACCCCATCACGGTATAACTTGTTTTTGAGTATGGAGACACGGGTCTCATAGTCGGGACTTTGCAACTCAGCTGACAATCCCCATTTGAACCTTGAAAGTAACCGCTGCTCGATATCTTGCATGTCGACCGGTGCCTTATCAGAGGTGAGGATTACCTGCTTGCCATTTTGGTGAAGATGGTTGAAGATATGGAAAAAAACATCTTGTGTACCTGATTTTCCCGATAGAAACTGTACATCATCAATAATCAAGGCATCGATGAGTTGGTAGAAATGTATAAAATCGTTTCGGGTATTCTTTTTGACGGAGTCTATATATTGCTGCGTGAACTTTTCAGCTGAGATATAGAGTACGGTCTTTTCAGGATATTTGTCCTTTATTTCGACTCCAATGGCATGGGCCAAGTGGGTCTTCCCAAGGCCGACCCCACCAAAAATCAATAGGGGATTGAAAGAAGTACCTCCTGGTTTGTTGGCCACCGCCATACCAGCCGAACGGGCCAATCTATTTGAATCGCCCTCTAGAAAGTTCTCAAAATTATAATTTGGGTTGAGCTGTGACTCGATTTTTATGTTGCGAATGCCCGGTATGACAAACGGATTTTTTAGTTCAGGGTTTTTAGAAGTTATGGGCACATCGAGCTCTTGGGGATCCATGGACGAACGATTAGAGCTTGGAATTTTCTCAGTAAAGGGTTCGCTGTTACCGTACTTGTTTTCCATTTTGATGACGTAGACCAACTTCGCATTTTTGCCCAATTCCTTGGTCAATGCCACTTTCAAGAGCTTTACGTAATGCTCTTCGAGCCACTCATAAAAAAATTTGCTGGGCACCTGAATGCTCAGGGCATTGTCGGTAAGCCTTACCGGCCTTATGGGTTCGAACCAAGTTTTGAATGCCTGCGGTTGGATGTTATCTTTGATAAAGCCCAAACAGTTGTTCCAAACGGAGTCTGCAGTAACATTCATGAAACTTACTTAGTTTGTTGGTTAG